>JABGRQ010000123.1 GCA_018648225.1 Chloroflexota bacterium | reverse complement strand
TATCGCGTTAGACCCACTTCAAACCAATGCACTCTTCAATCGCGGAATTGTTTATATTGAAACCGAAAAATTTGAAGCCGCGATTGCTGACTTAAAAGAAGTGATCGCTCTCGAACCTGAGCATTATGAAGCGCACAAACGCCTGGCGGATGCCTACTATCTCTCGGATAGAGTTCAGCAGGCAATTTATGAATATAATCAGGCGATTGATCTGAACCCCACAGATGTGGTGGCGTTGTTTAATCTTGGGCGTGCACATACTTATTTAGGGAATATTGAATCGGCGATTAGTTACTACGATCGCGCGATTGAATTGTATCCAGAATTTGCAGTGGCATTGAACAACCGCGGAGAATTGCTTCTGCAACTGGGAGAATTGGATCGGGCGAAGGATGATTTCAACGAAGCCGCTCGCCTTGACCCTGCCGACCCACTGGTAACCTACAATTTGGGCCTGGCAGCTTATTATAGTTCCGAATATGATGTTGCTATTGAACATTTCAATCAAACGCTAGAGCTAAATGCCGAAAACCTGGATGCCTATTACCAGCGCGGGTTGTCGTATTTTCAGTTGAGTGAATATGAAGTGGCGATTGAGGATTGGGTTTATGTGATTGAGCAATACCCGGAATATGCGCAGGCCCATTACAGCATCGGTTTGGCCTATTATTTTCAGGAAGATCATGAACAGGCCATAGAGTTTTTTACCCAAACACTGGCACTCGATGCCCGGCATGGATTTTCTTATTATTTCCGGGCTAATACGTATATGGTTATGTCGGAATACGCGCTGGCGATTAAAGATTTTTCCCAGGCGATTGCGCTGGAAACCGAGTTGGGACAGGCATACTATAACCGGGCTGTAGCTTACTACCAGAGCGGATATCGCTACAAGGCGATTGATGATTTCGAGATGGTACTGGTGGCCAGCGAAGATCCGGAACTGATTGCCCAGGCCGAGAAAATTATTACCGATTTGAAAGCCGCCCCGTAAATCGAGAATGAAAAAAGAGCCTCTGGATCGAATTTCCCAGAGGTTCTTTTTTGTTGTCTGTATCCGATTAGAGTTCTGGCATGATTACATCAAATTCGGCGCGAATTATTTCGTCAATCGCCGCGGGGATGGGTTCAGGTCGATGCTCGTTCAGGATTTCTCGCGCCCGCAGGTTGGCGCGTTGGCGCGCATCCAGCGCACCCATTTCCAACCAATCTTCGCGCAAGTTGCGGTCGCTGATTTGCGGGAAGAAAAATTCTGACCGCATGTGCTTGACCGTGTGTTTCGCTTTCAGGAAATACCCGCCAGGACCGGCTTCATGAATCAGATCGGCGGCAATTGTTTCGGGCGTGACTTCAATCCCGCGTAACGCCCGCAAAGCCATGCCGATGATCTCGTTATCAATCACATATTTCTCGTAGCTTGCGACCATCGCAAATTCCATTAAGCCCGCCGCATCGTGAATATAATTCGCCCCGGAGAGTGCTACCAGCAGCGTAGTCATGGCGCTTTCGTAGCCAGTTTGCACGTCAATCGTTTTCGAGTCGCTCATTCCGGCGGTGGCGTAGAAGGGCAGGTTCCAATGTTGCGCCAGTTGCGCTGCCCCCGCGTTGAGCAAGCCGCTCTCAATCGCCCCGGAGAGATAGCCCATCGTGCGCAGATCGGTGATCGTGCCCACATAACCGCTCAATACGGGCGTGCCCGGGTTGGCGAGTTGCGTCAGCGTCACCCCGGCCAGGGTATCGGCGGCGAACATGGCCAGGTTTCCAGCCAACGTCACCGGGGAGGTTGATCCCGTCATAGGTTCACAGGGCACCGCCAGGGGGAGTCCCCGCCGCGCCACTTCGATCATGATATCGCCATAAGTCTCATCCACCAACAACGGGCTAATCATCAGCGTAATAAACGAGACCATCGGCTCGTTACGCAATGCCTCAGGCCCTCCGGCGATCATCTCGGCCATGTGGATCACATCCAGCGTGCCCTGCAGCGAGTACATACCACCCATAATATGTTTGCTGCTGTTGCGCAAGCCGCCGTAAAAACGGTTCACATCGGCGTTTTCTTCGGTCAACTCGTTGGGGTAGACCGGCAAAACAATGAAATGCACATTTTCGAGCGCATCCACCAGGCGCGGAATCTGATGGCAATCCAGCACGGAAGATTTTCGCTTTACACCATCCAGATCGAGCACATTGATCGTTGTGCCGCCTGTGCCCAGGTAAACCTGTTTACCCCCCAGCGTTAGATGATGCTCTGGTTTACGTCCGAACAACTCCACTTTGGATGGTGCGCTGGCGATAGCATCTTCGACCATGCTTTTCGGCAGCCAGGCGCGCGGCAGCGAACGATCAACTCTGGCGCCCGCCGCTTCGAGTAGATCAAGGGCTTTGGTGCTGTGGACGGCGACACCGGTTTCTTCGAGAATATTGAGTGCGGATTGGTGTAACAGTTCAATATCATACTTGGAAAGGGGTTGGTACTGCCCTCCGAGAATCCCGCCTGTGCTGGTTGGATTGGATTTCATTTTTTTCTCCTGATGGGGTGAGTAGGGTCGATTTAGGGATTGGAAAAATTGCCGAGTTGATAGCTGATTTTGCGGGACGCGCTCAGTAGGTGAGCGGCGTATAATTGGCTTTGTTCTGCCCCCATGCGGAAACTTGGCCCCGAAATGCTCACCGCCGCGATCACCAGCCCGTTAAAGTCGCGGATCGGGGCAGCGATGGCACTCAGACCTTCGTCAAATTCGTCATAGGCGGCGGCATAGCCTTGTGCCCGCACCTGCCTCAGATTTTCTTCCAACTCAGCGAGATCGGTGATCGTGTGCGGGGTGTACGCGCGCAGCGGAGGGGGGAGGTGTTGCTGACGTTGTTCGGCACTCATATAAGCCAGAAAAATTTTTCCGGTTGAAGTGCAGTGCAATGGATTTCTGCGTCCCAACTGCCCGGCATATTGAATGGGTTGCGGGCTTTTGATGCTCTCAATGTTAATACATTCATCCCCATGCAATACGGCAATGTTGATCGTCTCCTGCGTCAGGTCGGCCAGTTCGCGCAGATGAATATGAGCAGCCTGCCGCAGACCAATTTGTTCGAGTATCGTCCCGGCCAGGCTGAGAATTTCCAGTCCCAGGCGATATTTGCCGCTCTCGGGGTTTTTATCGACCAGCCCTTCGGCTTCCAGTGAGGCCAGCAGGCGCGAAGTAGTACTTTTGTGCAGCTCGGTCTGGCGGCTGATTTGCATCACGCCGATTTCAGGCTTCCCCGCGCTAAAACAGCGCAAAATCGCAGCGATGCGCTGAACGGTTTGAGTGGCGGGATTATCTTTGGGCATGATAGATGTTTTGTCTCATTATATAAAACACTGTTTTATTATTGAAATAGTATATCAGGTTTTTTGGGATTTCGGAGGGCTAATTTCCGCAAAAAGAAAGGGCGTCGGTGCTTGCACCGACGCCCTTTCTTTTTCATAGATGATAGTTATTCCCAATGCTGCTGCATGTTTTCAAATTCCTTCAGCACATTATTCGGCAGCACCTTGGGCTGATGTTCCATCATGCGGATAGTCTTGTCACGCAGGCGATCAGCAAAAGTTCTGGCACCCTGTTCCAACCAAACATCTTGGATGCTGCGGTCAAACAGGTCAGAGTACCAGACATCCTTGAAATGATTGAGGGTATGATCTTCGTAAAGATAATGCCCGCCCGGGCCTACCTTGTCGATAAGGTCCAGCGCCAGGGTCTCGGTGTTGACCGGAAGCCCTTTCATATATTGGTTGACCATATACAAAATTTCATTCACCAGGACCATGAAGGCTGGCGAGGCCAGCGAGCCGTGATCGAGCCAGCTTCCGGCATCGTGTATCAAATTGGCGCCCACTAGCGCTGAGGACAGGCATGAGAAAGCCACCTCAGCGGCGGCCTGCGCATCGGGGAATTTGGCATCTGTTGCGCCAGCCGTGCCGAAGAAGGGCAGCTTGTAGAACTGCGCCATTTGCGCCATGGCTGCGGTCATCAGGCTCATCTCCGGTGCGCCATACGAGAAGATAGTGGTCTTCATATCCATCACGGTGGCAAAGGCTCCGTAGATGAACGGCGCACCCGGTTTGACGAGTTGCGCCAGCACCAGCCCGCTGAGCGATTCGGCGCTGCCCTGCACAATTTCAGCGGCAAAAGTGGCCGGAGCGGTGCTGCCGGATTGCGGAGCGGGGAAATTAATTTGCGGGATGCCATTTTCGGCGCAGAAGATAATTTTATCGACGGCGGGATCATAGTAGAGCAGCGGGGAGATGGGCTCGGAGTATTGCACAATTGTTGGGGCTTTGGCGAAATTTTCCCTGCCGTCAGTGACGAGCAGCGCCATCTCGTAGATGTCTTTGACCGAATTACCGTCTTTGCAACAGAAGACCAACGGTTTTTCGGTGTAAGTAAAAACTTGTTTGGCAATTGCGCGGTCAGCAATATCAGGCGGCTGATCGTCTGCCATGCCGATGGTCATCACCCAGGAATAATTAGGCAGCGCATCGGCAACCGTAGCCGTGACGCGGCAGTCGTTGCTAACGAAGCGGCGGCGGGCGTTGGTTTTTGGGTCGAGATAGTCCACGCAGTCGAGGCTGGGACCAAACCATGATTTGCTTCCCTCGAGGTAGATTTTGCGCGTGCCGTCGCGATGGCCCAGTACCACGCGAGAAGGCGCTTTGCGGATCGATTCTTCGACCAGCCAGGCGGGGATGCGCACGCGGTCACCCTGGAGGCGTGCTCCGGCTCCGTGGAGCAGCTCCTTTGCCTGGGGGTGGGCGATCTGTACCCCGGTGCGTTCCAGAACCTCGAGGGTGGCCTGGTGAATATGCTCAATCTGATCGTCGTTGATGACGGAAAGCCGCGGGCGAAATTCAAGATTGGGGGTTTGCATACGTCTCCTTATAGCGGCAGCCAGGTGCCGATGCCCATCTCGACGGCGCGCTGATAAATTGTTGGGGCCACGGCCATATCGTCCAGGGCCAGGCCCAGGTTGCAGGCAATTGTGCGTTCTTCAGCCGACCCACGCCCGGGCTTCATCCCGGCGACTAACTCTCCTAAATCGGCATGAATGGGGGGCACATCCTGAAAATAACCCACTGATTTGTAATATTCAAATTGCTTCAAGTCATCCGTGCAGAATTTATCCACTTCTTTCATGGCGGTGGGTTCCCAGTACGAATCGAAATCGACCAGTGAAGCAAACGCCCCGGCATCGAGCCACCCGGCCTTAATGGTTTTATGCGGCACTTTCAGAATTGGCCCAGCCGTGACAACCAGATCGCAGCCTGTGACGGCTTCTTGCGGGGTATTAGCGGTCACGACTTCGAGCTTGAGCTGGCTTTTAACTTTTTTGCTGTAGTTCTTGATGGCTTCGGGTGAGAGATCGTAGGCGAAAACTTTCTCAACCGGGAAAAGCACCTGCAGGGCTTCGGTATTGGTGAACCCTTGCACGCCGCAGCCCAACACCCCCAGGGTAGCCGAATCGGGGCGCGCCAACCGCTGGGCAGCCACCGCCGAAGCCGCCGCGGTGCGCATAGCCGTGATCCATTCGCAATCCATCACTGCCAGCGGGATGCCGGTTGCGGGGTCATTGAGGATCAGCAGGCCGGTGATATAGGGTAGCCCCTTGGCCTGATTGCCGGGAAAGCCGCTGACCCATTTGATGCCCGCCGAATTGAGCGCGGGGATATAAGCAGGCATGGCATGGATGAAATTATCGCCTTCGCCGGGATGGATGCCGGGCTTGGGCGGCATTTCAACGCGGCCGTGGCCTTTTTCTTTGAATGCCGTTTCAACCAGATGGATGATTTCGGCCATTTTCAGGCCAACGGAAACGACATCTTTTTGGGAGAGATAGAGAAGTTTGGATGTTGTCATAATTTTTGTCTCCTTGAGAGTGAAAGAGAAGATGATGCGAATGTCATCATTATATGAATTTTTTGCACGCGGGTCAATTTTCCCCCTTTGAAGTCTGGCTAGTTTTGTTGCATCATGGCGATCAGGCGCTCTTCAAGTAGCCCAAAGCCTGTGTAGCGGATTTCAAGTGGTAGTTCCAGGTATGCGGCAACTCTGTGCGCTTTTTGGATGAGTTTGGGGTCTTCGCTTTGCGCCAGATAAACGACGCGCTTGTAATTCTTAAAATACTCCCCTTTGAGTTGTGGATATTTGTGCAGCCCCATGCTCTTGAGGATAAGCCCCTGAAATGTGCGCACCATAAAATCAGTCAAGATGTAGGTGCCTGGTTCTTCTGTGATGAGCTGCTCAAAGAGTTCGCCCCCATACATTTCGTAGCAATGTGGCCCGGCGATGCGCTCGATGTCCGGATAGCGTGCTAGTATCTCGTCCAGGGCGCCGCGTGAGCCGCAATCCCCGAAAACCACGATCAACCGGTCGAATTGTTCGCTCAGTTCGAGGATGCGCTTCTCAACATCAGGGGCGATCCGCTGCGGGAAGACGTGATCTACCGCCGGGATGCCGATCACCTGTGCATCCCAGCCGTGTTTCTTGATGAGAGCAACCACTTCTCGCCCCAACGCCCCACAAATGATGAGTCCGGTTGTCATTTCAGAAACCGCAAACGAATACAGATCAACGCAGCTTCTTTCTGTGGTGATCTGTGTTCATCTGTGGTTTAGCCTCGGGTTCTACGGCTGCGACGGCGTTCGCGTGGTGCAGCACTTTCGTCGGCGTTAGCGGAAATCCAGGCAGTGCAATTTTCGTCGTTGCCCATCAGCGCATCGGCGGCCAGGATTGCGGTTCTAAGTTCGGCTTCGAGCGGATTAGTAATGGCGCAAGTCATTCCGGCGGCCATTAACATGGGCACGAAGGCAGTGTTTATTCCTTTGCGGTTGGGCAGCCCAAAGGAGACATTGCTGGCCCCGCAGACGGTATTGCAGCCTAATTCTTCGCGTACGCGGCGGATGATGGCGAAGACCTGCCGCCCGGCATAGCGTTTGGCTCCGATGGGCATTACCAGCGGGTCAATGATGACATCTTCTTTGGGGATGCCGTAGTCCATGGCGCGCTCAACGATCTTTTTGGCGACGGCGAAGCGCACCTCGGGGTCATCTGAGATGCCGGTATCATCGTTGGAAATGGCGATTACAGCCGCGCCGTGCTTTTTGACCAGGGGCAGCACCACTTCCAGGCGCTCTTCCTCGCCGGTGACCGAATTGACCAGGGCTTTGCCCTTGTAGGCCTCCAGCCCACTTTGCAGCGCGGCCACAATGGAGGAGTCAATGCACAGCGGCACATCGACCAAGGATTGTACCAGGCGCACGGTTTCAGCCAGAATGGCGGGTTCATCGGCCAGTGGAATCCCGGCATTGACATCCAATATCTGCGCTCCAGCGGCGACCTGTGCCAGGGCATCGCTTTGGACGCGTTCATAATTTCCGGCAGCCATCTCGGCGGCCAGCATTTTGCGCCCGGTGGGGTTGATGCGCTCGCCAATGATGACGAAAGGTTGGTCGGGGCCGATGAGTACAGTTTTGGTTTTTGAGCTAAGTATTGTGTTCATATAAATTCTGGGAATGAAATAACCACGGAGACACTGAGATTTTGCTTTTCTCTGTGTTCTTCGTGTCTCTGTGGTGGAATTATTTGCCTAGCGCTTTGGCCATAGCTTTGATATGCTCAGGCGTACTGCCGCAACAACCGCCGATTAGCGATGCGCCGATCTCATGCACATTCAGGGCATATTCGGCCATCACTTCAGGCGAGCCATCGTAGACAATATCGCCGCCCTTGACGACATGCGGTATCCCGGCGTTGCCTTTTGCTACCAAAACAATATCGGGGCTGGCTTTCCGCATGGCTTCAACAGCTTTTATCAGTTCGTCGGAGCCAGTGCCGCAGTTGGCGCCCACAGCGAGTACGTCCTGCTCGCCCAATGCTTCGATGAACTTGGCCGGGCTGACGCCCATCATGGTGTGTCCGTGGGTATCAAAGGACATCGTGGCAATAATCGGCAGATCGCTGACCTCACGTATCCCAGCGATGGCGGCTTTGACCTCATTCAAGTCGCTCATTGTCTCGATCCAGAAAACATCCGCGCCGCCATCGGCCAGACCGCGGGCCTGATCGGCAAATGCGGTTTTGGCATCCTCGAAGGTCAGCAAGCCCATCGGCTCGAATAATTGTCCGGTAGGGCCAATATCGCCAGCCACCACCACGATATGCGGGGCGGCATCCGCCACGGAACGGGCATTTTGGGCAGCGGCCTTGTTGAATTCGTGGACGCGGTCTTGCAAATTGTGCATCTCCAAACGGAAGCTCGTCCCGCCGAAGGAGTTGGTCAAAATTAATTGGGAGCCAGCATCGACATAAGCTTGATGAATTGCCTTGATGCGCTCCGGGTAGAGCACGTTCCATTCATCGGGCGGATCGCCTTGTTCCAGACCGGCGTCGAAGAGCATTGTGCCCATCGCTCCGTCCAATAGCACCGGTTGGCCGGTTTTTATAAGTTCTACTAATGGGTTCATGTTTCCTCCGATACCGGTTGAAAGTTGAAGGTTGAAAGTTGGCGTAATACGTAACTAAACTTTTAACTTGTAACCTGCAACTTTCAACCCCTTTTTATCTCCATAAACTTCTTCGCCGTCTCCACCGCCACAGCGGCGTCGCGGCAATAAGCATCAGCCTCAATATCTTCGGCAAAGGCTTCGTTGAGCGGCGCGCCGCCCACCAGCACGACAATTTTGTCGCGCAGACCTTTTTCCTTCAGCGTCTTGATCACTGTGCGCATATAGATCATCGTGGTCGTCAGCAGGGCGCTCATGCCCAGAATATCAGCGTCATGTTCTTCAATGGCAGCGATAAAATCATCCGCCGAGGTGTTAATGCCCAGGTTGACAACATCAAAGCCCGCACCTTCCATCATCATGGCCACCAGGTTCTTGCCAATGTCGTGAATATCGCCTTTGACAGTGCCAATCACTACCGTGCCCATTTTAGGAGCGCCTGTTTCGGCGAGCAGCGGTCGCAGTACTTCCATCCCGGCCTTCATGGCTTTGGCCGCCATCAATACTTCGGGGACGAACAGCACACCATCGCGGAAGTCTACCCCAACGACTTCCATTCCGGCTACTAATCCCTTGATGAGAATATCGTAAGACCCCATTTCACGCCCAAGTAATTCGTTAACTTCTTCAACGATCTCTTCGGCGTAGCCATCGTACAGATCTTCCTGCATCAGCTCCAGAATTTCGTCGTCGGACATTTCTTTTAAGTTGATTTCTTCGCTCATTATTTAGTCCTTCACATAATTAAATTTCAGAATAGCATTCTCGGTGTCAGATGCCAGATGTCTGACGTTTTCTTCTCCGTTCACGCCTTACCGGTTCTGCCTGTACTTCTGGCAGCAAACCCTCTAAATGCGTGAACAAATCGCTCTGATGTGGCAAGTGCAAGGCCTTGACAAACTCTTCCTGAAAATCGGGGTCAACCGCCGTCTCGATATAGCGCACCCGATCCGCGATCTTGCTGGCTTCAGCACGCCGCTCCCGGTTGAGCAGGGCAATCCGTGCCCCGTCTCCGGCGGCATTGCCCACGGCGTGCACCTTTTCTAATTTGCAGTTCGGGATCAATCCTAACACCATTGCGTGTTTGGGGTCAATATAACTGCCAAATGCGCCCGCCAAAATCACTTCGTCTACCTGCTCCACCTCGGCCCGCATCATCAACAATTTGGCCCCGGCATATAACGCAGCCTTCGCCAATTGAATATTGCGCACATCTTGCTGGGTGATGTAGATCGGTTTTCCGCTCGAAGTTTGTTCAGCCCTGGCCAGAATATACGCCCCCGTGCGTTTGCCTTGTTCCCAAAACATAGACGCGCCGACTACCTCGGGGTTGAATCGGCCATCCGGCAGCAGGATACCTGCCATAAAGAGTTCGGCGATCACTTCGATAATGCCCGAGCCGCAAATTCCCGCCGCCAGATGCTGGGGTTGTGCTTCCAGCGGCGCGTCTGCGCCAGTCTGCCACTCATCTGACCAGCGCTCCTCGCCAATGACGCGGAAGCTCGGTAGCTTGGTTTCAGGGTCCACGCGCACGCGCTCGATGGCTCCGGGGGCGGCGCGCATGCCCGAGGAAATTTGCCCCCCCTCAAAGGCCGGGCCGGTCGGGCTGGATGCGCTGTACATCCACTCCGGGCTGCTGAGCACTATCTCTGCGTTGGTGCCCACATCCACCGTCAGGATGACGCGTTCCTGCAATTGCGGCTGTTCGGCTACCAGCACGGCCACGTTATCTGCCCCCACATGCCCGGCTTCAGCAGGCAAAATATGGGCGTTGGCGGCAGGGTGCAGACGCAGGCCAAGTTCGCTGGCCTTGATGTCCATGCTCGCGCGGTTGACCAGCGCGAAGGGCGCGTTACCCAGTTCTTGCGGGTTGGCGTTCAGCAGAATGTGCGTCATGGTGGTGTTGCCGACCATCACAATTTCATAGATTTGACTGGCGCGGATTTTAGCGCTTTTGGCGGCGCGCCGGGCGAGTTGGTTTATGGCATCGATGATGGCAGTGTTCATCACTTCCAGGCCATCGCGACGACTCATGGCAAATGAGATGCGGCTCATCAGGTCTTCGCCGTAGGAAACCTGCGGATTCATCATCGATTCGGTCGCCAGCAGTTCGCCGGTGCGCAGATCGCAGAGATAACTGGCGACAGTGGTGCTGCCCACATCCACGGCCAGACCGTAAGCGCCCTCATAGTAGCCAGGGTGGATGTCGAACACGCGTTGTTCATTCCAGATCGTGGTTGTGACTGTCCATTTGCCCTCCCGCAGCACGGCCTGCAAGCGCCGCAAGGCATGGATATCAATCGTCAGATCGTGCAGATTCCATTGCGCGGCCAAAGCATCTTGCACGCGTCCCCAGTCGCCGCGGTGCGCGCCGAGTTCAGCCGGTTCAACTTCAACGTAGAATTGGCGCACGGTGGGGATGACTTCAATGGCACGTTCGCTGGCTGTCTTGCGGATGATCTGTTTTTGGGCGCGGCTGCCCTCGGGGACGGAAATGAGCACATCGCCGAGAATCTGGGCGTTGCAGGACAGACGCTGCTCAGGTGTGCCTAATTTGACGAGCAGTTCAATTTCATTGGGCGTGCGCGCAGAAAGATGGTTTTCATCGGACGTGATACCGTGTTTATCAAAATGACCGCTTTCCACGATCACGCGGCACTTCTCGCAGGTTTGCCTGCCCCCGCAAATGGTCTCGATTTCGACGCCGAGTTGCCGCGCAGCTTCAAGGACGGTGGTGCCTTCCTCGATCTGTCCGCGCCGCCCGGAGGGCATCAGGATCAGGGTGTGGGTCATTTTTTACTTTCTGCGAGTTTGGCGACCATTCCCCGCCAGTCGATGCGCAGGTACTGGATTTCGAGTTCGGCGGCGACGGTATCAGCGACTTCTTCGGCGCTGCCCGGGCGTTCCATTTCTTCGCCCCAGTGAAAGGCGGCAGTGTAATCATCGGAGCCATACAAGCCTAAAGCCATCGCTGCTGCGTCAATCGTCTCTTGGAAACGCTGGGAAAGTTGTGCCCCCACGCGCCCGTTTTCATCGGTAGCGCGCACCTGGGAGGGAATATCATGCCAGTAGAGAATTTTATATTTTGCCATAATGGGTATTTTACTACGTCGTTAGGTGACGGTCACTTCAAAAGTGACTGTCACCTGCTCGTTATGCTTTTAGCTTTTTCATCGCCGCGTCGTATAGCGGATCGTCATCCACAACAGCCTTGAAGTGTTGACCGAAATACTCAATTTCGACTTCGGTGCCTTTTTCGGCATATTCGATGGGGAGATAGCCGTAGGCGATCTGCTTGCCGACGCTGTAGCCGTAGTTCGTGCTGGTGACATACCCCAGGGTTGTATCACCCTCGAGGATGGGTTCTTTGCCCATGATGATTTCGTCAAGCGTCAGGCAGCACAGTTTGCGCGTGATACCCGCTTCCTTGATTTTCAGCAGAGCCGCGCGTCCCTTGAAATCGCCTTTGTTCAGGCGCACGGCCCAATCCAGGCCAGCTTCATAGGGATTGTGTTCTACATGAATGTCGGCGTTCAGGCCGCGGTAGCCCTTCTCGATGCGCAGCGAGTCGAATGCGCCCATGCCGCCCGCAATGATGCCGTGGGCTTGTCCGGCGTTCCAGAGTACGTCCCACAGGCGTTGACCATACTCCGCCGGGGTGTAAATTTCCCAACCCAACTCGCCGACGTAGGAGATGCGCACCGCCACCGCAGGGATGGTCTCGATCATAATGTTTTGCGCCGTGAAGTAGGGGAAGGCTTTGTTGGAGACATCCTGCTCGCAGACGCTTTGCAGCACGTCGCGCGCGTTTGGCCCCCAAAGACCGACAGCCGTGTATTTCGACGAAATATCTTCGACGTTCACACTGTCATCGCTGGGTGCGTTGCTGCGCAGCCAATACAGATCGGTCATGCCGCTGCCGCCGCCAGTCAGAATCCAGAAGCGGTCTTCGGCCATGCGCGTCACGGTCAGGTCGGTTTTGATGCCGCCGAAATCGGTCAACATGGAGGTGTAGACCACCTTGCCCACGCCGCGGGCGACTTTGTTGGCCGAGATGTATTCGAGATATTCCGCTGCGCCCGAGCCGCTGACTTCGATCTTGACGAAAGAACTCAACTCAAACAAGCCCACGTCCTCGCGCGTCGCTAGATGTTCCGCGCCCTGAATGGGTGACCAGTACATCGCTTCCCAGCCTTCGCGCGGCGGGATTTGATCGGCGTATTGTGGCAACAAGCGAGCATTGCTCTCGTACCACTGCGGGCGCTCCCAGCCGACGCTGCCGAAGAAATGCCCGCCCAGTTTCTTGAGCGCTGTGTGATACGGAGCCAGGCGCACGTTGCGCGTGTGTTCCATCTGCTGCATGGGGTGGATGATGTCGTAAACTTCGCGGTATTGCTGTGCCGATGTGCGTACCGTGTAATATTTGCTCTTGGCATATTCGTGGAAACGGCTGATGTCGCCCTCGTGAACGTCGCTGGTCGGGTGGCCTGCGGTCATCCACTCGGCAATTGCCTTGCCCACGCCACCGGAATGTGTGACCCACACACCAATCGCCGTCCAGAAATTATCCCACTGCGCCGCCTTGCCCATGATCGGGTAGCCGTCAATCGTGAAGGAGAACATGCCGTTGAACGTAGTGATATATTCCTTGCCGCGCATGGCGGGCAATAAATCATTCGTGGCGGTGTTGGCGCTCTTGAAGTCGCCCAGTGTGAAGGGGCGCATGGCGTCAACGCCGACGTCGTAAGGATCAACCAACAGGGGATCGTGTTTGTACGAGCCGATACCGTAGGCATCATAGTGCTGGCGGTAGTACATCGAAAAATCCTGATTGCGTAAAATCGGATGCACGATTTCGCGCGTTTCTCCGGCTAACTCAGCCAGCGGCTCAGAGATCAAATATTGGTGTTCGACAGCCATCAAAGGCAGTTTCACGCCCAACTGATCGCTCAACACTGGCCCCCAGATATTGGTTGCCAGCAACACATGCTCGGCTTTGATCGTGCCTTTATCGGTCACAACCGCCGCCACGCTCCCGCCCGATGTTTCGAATCCAGTCACGGTGGTGTTGCCGTAATACTCCGCCGCGCCCTGCGACTTGGTGAACTCCGCCATGCCCTCCACAGCGTTGACGGCTTTGGCATCGCCATCGGTGGGGATGTAGTAGCCGCCCTCAAGCACACTGGGGTCAAGAATGGGGATATGCTCCTGAACTTCGCGCGGCGAGATCAAATGCGTTTCCAGGCCGTAGCTCTGCGCCCAGCCGTGCCGCCGTTTCAGGTCTTGCATGCGTTCTTTCGTATAGGCAACTTCGATGCCGCCCACCTGATAGAACGTTGGCCGCGCCTCGGTGTGCAGGCTGTTGAGCAATTCCACGGTATATTGGGCGAACTCGCACAGCATCTTCGAGCCGTTGGTCTGGAAAACCAGCCCCGGGGCGTGCGAGGTCGAGCCGCCGGTTTCAAACAGCGGCCCTTTGTCGATCACCACAATATCGCGCCACCCGAGCTTGGTCAGGTGATACGCCGCGCTGACGCCCACAATCCCTGCGCCGATAATAACTAAATTTGCTTCTTTTCGCATATTTTCTCCTTCGCTCCCCTCTCCCAATTTAGGAGAGGGGTTGGGGGTGAGGGTTTACCAAAATGGCTTCACGTCTTCGCTTTCCCAATAGCGCGGATCGGTGCTGTCGTGATAATACTCGCCGTGTGCCCGCCTTGGGGTTTGGTTTTCTTGGTGGATTCGCCTCGGGGTTGAGATATTCCTCGGGGTGGTGAGCCGCCTGCCCCCGCGCGTGATTCGCCTGTTCGGCAGGGCGATGCGACTCTGGGGTTGGGGTTGAATCCTGTTCCCCGCGGAAACTCGCATCCCGGGGATATTTTGATACAACTTGCTCACTCTTCCGGTCAGCCGGGCAATATTGAACAGGCTGATATTGTGCCGCGAATCCTGCCGCTCGGCCAAATCGGCCATCACTTCGCCGATCACGCTGGCGAACTTGTAGCCGTGACCACTGAACCCCGCCGCAAAACTGACCTGCGGATATTCGGGATGCAGATCGATGATAAATTGGCGGTCGGGCGAGTTGGTGAACATGCACGACTTGAGAATCATCGTCGGGCCAGCGCCATCGGGGAAGTAGCGTGAAGCGAAATCGCGCAGCACTTCTTCGTCGAACTCGCTGGGCTGGCGGTCATACGTGTCGGGTTCGACCACTTCTTCAAAATGATGATAGCGGCCAAATTTGAAGCCCGGTACGGTGTGGACGGGGAAGCCGTAGTAGCGGCCTTCGGGGACGAGCACATTGAAGACCGGGAAGGTGGCCGGAGTGAAGTATTCGGGGCGGTCGGGCTGCAGCCACGCCAATACCTGACGCTCGGGCACAGCCATGCCCTGTAAGAAGGGCAGCAGGCGCGAGTTCCACGCGCCACCTGCGATGACCAGTGAGTCGGCTTCGTACTCAGCGCGATCGGTAATTACACGCACGCCTTCGCCGTTGCTGAGCGGCTGCCATTCGAGTACTTCTTCGTGCCCGTGGATTTCTGCGCCCAGGCTGTGCGCGGCCTGCACATAGGCCACGGTGGCCGGTTCTGGCAACACAAAGCCACCGTCGGGCTGCAAGACAGCCAGCAGATCGTGCGGCAGATTGTAGCCGGGGAAGCGCTGCTTAAGTTCGGAGCCGGTCAGCACTTCGTGCTCAAGACCGTGTTCTACGCAAGATTGCAGCGAACCTTTGAAGACCCAGCTATCGGCTGGGCCAGCGTCAATCGAGCCGGTTTTAACCAGCACTTGCTGCCCGGTGCGGGCTTCAACTTCGGCCCACAGTTCGTAGGCGCGGCGCAGCAGCATCACGTAAGAAGGGTGTTCATAATAAGCCAGGCGGATGATGCGCGTGTAGCCGTGCGATGACCCCATATCGTTGGGGATGTCGAAACGGTCGATGCCCAGCACGCGTTTGCCGCGCTTGGCAAGCTCGTAGCACACCGCGCTGCCCATGCCGCCCACGCCGAGCACAATTGTATGAAATCGTTTGGAGTATCCGATCATAGTGAGTTCTCCTAATTATCCACGTAGCAACACAGAATACCCTTTGGCTCACCACAAAGCCTCGAAGACACTAAGAAATTCATGATTTTCTTTGTGCCTTTGTGTCTTCGTGGTGAAAATCTTAGTGTTAGGGTTTGTAAATCCCCTGTTCTTTGTAGGTTCATTGTTGGTTTTCAACTTTGCGCGGGCCGCGGGCGCGTGTGCGGATGCCCGTCGGGTCAAAGAAGGGGGTGTTGACGACTTTTGCCAGCGTCGGTCGCCCGTTGACTTCCACGAGCAGGCGTGCCCCGGGGTAGGTGTGCGTCACGCGCACATAGCCCAGCGCCAGGGTTTTCTCCACGCTGTAGCCCACCGCACTTGATGTGACTTCACCGACCAATTCTCCGGCGGATTCGAGATCAAATTCGTCACCCGCTTCGGAGCCGGTGAACATCTTTTCTTTGAGGGTGGCAATATCGGCGACGGAGAAGATGCGGTCGCCAGTTGCGGCGGGAACCTTGCTGTCGAGAACTAACCCCGTCCAACGTTCGTTCAGCCCCATATCCTGGATTTGGAGCAGGGCCTCGCGCCCGACGAATTCGCGTTTGTCGAAGCGAATCCAGCGGTTGAGACCAATCTCGAAGGGGTTGCGTCTTTCGTCCATGTCGGGCCCGTAGAGAGGCAGCGCTTTCTCGATGCGCAAGCTTTGCATTGCGGCCACGCCGTAGGGCATCAGCCCAAATTCTTTGCCGCTTTTTTGCAAATATTCCCACATCACCGCGGCCTGTTCGGCGGGGATATAGAGTTCGTAGCCCAACTCGCCAGTATAGCCGCTGCGCGAGATCAGCACTTTGGTTTTATTCACTACACCCTGGGAGAAACGAAAGAATCGCTGGTTTTCAAGATCAGTTTCTTTGGTGATGGAGAGCAGGAAATCGCGCGAACGCGGCCCCTGCACGGAGATCAAGGCAACCGCCCCGCTCAGATCGGTGGCGTAGGCGCTCATTCCGGTGGCATGTTCGGTGATCCATTGAGCGGTTTTCTCGCGCGGCCCGGAGCTGGTCACAACCATGAAGTGTTCATCGCCGAACTTGTAGACGGTGACATCATCGACGATGCCGCCGTCTTCGTTGCACATGGTTGAATAGCGTACCTGCCCGGGGTGCATATCACGGATTTCGTTGACTAACAGGCGGTTGAGCAGACGTTCGGCCCCGGGGCCTTTTACATCTACTTCGCCCATCGTGGATAAATCCTGCATCCCGACGTTAGTACGCGTGTTGCTGTGCTCCTCAACGTGGGATGTGTAGCTGAGCGGGAACATATAGTCTCCGCCGCCCTTGACCATCTTCGAAGCTGTCCGTAGATGGATTTCGTAGAGGGGAGTTCTTCTTTCGGTCATGCTGTTCGTATTTCTCCTTATCTATCTAATTTGGTTATTATAATAAAGTTAGTCCGATTTGTGTTGTAAAAGAAAGCCCTTATTAGGGCGAGGGTGTTGAGAAAGGGTGTGTAATGGGTGCGTAGCACCCATTACACACCCTTTCTCAACTTATAGTTCTGTTTTCCGTTGGGTGATGAAGGCCTGAAGTTCTTCTTCTTTGGCTGGTTCTAGCGCGGGGGCTTCGTAATTCTTTAGCAATTCCTTGACCTTTTTAGAAGCTACCTGTTCGGCAGTCTGGCTGCCTTCTGCTACCCAGAGGTCAACATCGTTATAGTCGAAAAGATCGGAGCGGTAGAAAGCGGTTTCAAAATTGCGCATGGTATGGTCAGTGCCTAGGTGATGACCACCCGGTGGCACGCTGCGCAGCGAGTCCATCGCCAGTGCATCTTCGGAGAGGTCTACACCTTTGAGCAGGGTGTGGTACATGCCCAATACTTCACAATCCATGACGAATTTTTCATACCCGGCGGTCATACCGTTTTCGAGCCACCCAGCGGCGTGCAACACAAAGTTGACGCGCGCCTGCACGGTGGGCAGCATGGTCATCACCGATTCGTAGGCGGCCTGCGCATCGGCGACTTTGGAACTGGCGAACATGCCACCACTGCGGAAGGGTAGGTTGTAGCGACGCGCCATTTGGGCGCTGGTCAGCAGGGCCATCTGGCTTTCGGGCGAGCCGAAAACCGGCGCGCCACTCTTCAGGTCTACGTTGGTCATGAAGGAGCCGTACACTACCGGGGTGCCGGGGTTGACCATTTGCGTGTAGGCAATGCCTGCCAGAGCTTCAGCGTTCTGTAGGATCAGTGTGCCCGCGATAGAAACCGGTGACATAGCGCCGCCCATCAGGAAGGGTGTGATGATGACGGCTTGCCGCGCTTTGGCGTAAACGGTCAGCGCTTCGAGCATGCGGTCATCGTAGCGGCGCGGGCTGCTGACATTGATCAGCGAGATGAGGGCCGGATTTTGGCGAATCTCATCGGCTCCGTAAAGTATCTCGGCAATTTTGACGCTGTCTTGGGCGTTGGCACGCGACATCACCGACCCCATGAAAGCCTTGTCGCTGAATTTGATATGGCTGAAGAGCATATCCAGGTGGCGGGTAGCGTCGGGTGCGTCGGTCGGTTCGACGATGGTGCCGCCGGAGTGATGGATATAGGGGCTCAAATAGGCCAGTTTGACGAAGTTCTGGAAATCTTCGAGGGTGGCTTCGCGGCGGCCGCGCTTAATATCGTAAACAAAGGGCGGTCCGTAGACCGGGGCGAAGACCATGCGATTCCCCCCTATGGTCACGTTATTCTCCGGGTTGCGCGCTAGTTGGGTGAATCCGCTTGGGGCTTTGGATACATAGTCTAGAATCAGATCAGCTTCAAAGTGGGCCGTCTCGCCCCGCACATCTACGCCGCTCGCTTTGAGCGTATCCAGCGCCTCCGGGAGATAGAAGTCAATCCCCACTTCTTGTAAAATATCAAGTGATTTCTGGTGGATCAGTTCAATGCCTTCAGGTTGCACCAATTCGTAGATTGGGATGTTGTGAATCGGTTGCACCATACGGGTGATTTTTTGGGCACGTTCACGGCGGCGCTCGCGGCTGCCGCGTTCACGACGATGTTCTGGTTTGCTCATGTAGAATTCCTCTTCTTGAATAACGGTTACCGGTAAAAAAAAGAATCCGCCGACCGCGGTCGGCGGATTTGGGCAACGTTCTTTATGCAGGAATGGCGTCGAGCGAATTGATGCTGGGTTTCGGCAACCCGCTTTCTTCCATCAGGCGGGGCACAATGATCTCCCAGTGGACAGCCATAAAGTGGATGCCACTAATACCGGGGGTGTTTTTGAGTTTTTCGATCATTTCCAGGGCAATGGCAACGCCCTCTTCTGCCTGACCATTTTTATCGCCGGCAGCATCCATTCGTGCGACGATATCCGCTGGAATTTTCACACCGGGGACTTCATCGGCCATGAAGTGAGCCGCGCGGGTGCTCTTTAGGGGGATCATGCCAGCCAGGACGTAGACTTTATCGAGCAGGTTGCGTTTGTCTAATTCTTCGAGCCAAATCAAGAAACCATCATAATCGAATATGGGTTGTGTTTGAATGAACTGTGCCCCGGCGTTAACTTTTTTCTCGGCGCGCAGAGCTTCGTATTTGGGGTAAGCGCCAAAGGGGGAGGCGGCTGCCCCCAGGAAAAATTCGGGCCGATATTTAATATTACGTCCGTCAATATATTTGCCGTCATCGCGCATCCGGCGCAATAACCACAACATTTGCACGGCATCCATATCAAATTGATCGGGTTTGGACACCGGCCCTGGGCCAAAACGGTGGTGATCGCCGGTCAGGCAGAGAATATTGTGAATTCCTAGCCCCGCCGCGCCCATGGCATCGGATTCGATGACCACGCGTGAGCGGTCGCGGGCCTGCAATTGCATTACAGGTTCCAGGCCGGAATCGAGGCAAATCTTGCTGGAGGCTAAACTGCCCATACGTGCTGAAGCAGAAGCGTTGTCGGTGAAGTTAGCTGCTGGAACCCAGTCGCAAAGGTAGCCAGATTTTTCGCAGATGGATCCGGTTGCTGCGCTTAACGGCGGTGCAATTTCAGCAGTGCAGGTGAACTCTCCGGTGCGCAAATTGGCTTCGAGCAAGGAAACCGGTGCTTCGTAAGCCGGAGCGTGGTACTCGCTATCGCCTTGCCACCATTCGGGTTGGCGTACATTATAGAAAACGCGTTCCCAATCATCGTCAAATTTCTTGCGGTTGCTAAAAAACTCGACAAATTTTGGGCTTTCCTCAGTTTCTTTCCACACATGGACGACATCGAGCCAGGTCTCGCGGCCGACGCGCTCACCATCAATCGGAGCATTGATTTCGAGTAACTTTTCAGTGCGCCCCATTTTTTCTGCGCGCTCGTAAATTTTATGCCAGGTGCATGGCCGCGATGCATCTACCTCACATGCTTCGGGAGTAGCTCCGCCACAAAGCCCGTTGCGCAGCCCTTTGGGGCATGTCATCGGGCAAATAAAGGCTGTTTCTTGCAAAATGCAATTCCCACACATGCGGCAGCCGAAAAGCACACCTTTGATGATTCCTTCACCCGCGGTGAAGACTTTCATAAAGGGTGTAATATCATCGCGGCGCATGGGTTTGAAGGGGGCTTGATAACGGGGAGGGGAGAATAGGGACATTCAAATTGCTCCTTTTAGGATTTGCGTTGCTAGTAGAATGGAGGTATCAGTTCATTGAGGAATAAGATTGATATATCCGTAGTATATCAGCATAGACAAAAAAGTCAATTTATTAATTCATTCTTGATGTATAAATTGCTAAGTTTTGGAAATTATATTTCTAATTGAACCATTTACAGATACCGGATGCAAGGTGAATAATGTCAGTAATATTGATGTAATTGCTACTCGATGCGTATGATCGGTTTTTTGGAGCTATCTGGAGCACCTTTTCCGAAATGAGAGCACCAGAGAAAATGGTTGTATAGGTGCATATAAACTATCTAGCGAGTTAGCAAAAACAATCATTGAATTTGGTGGGCGCTGGTATAATTCTGGTGTGGCACGAAAAAAAGCTCCCAAAGATTTATCTGTTGAAGAACTGCGACGTTTACTGGTCGAGAAGCAACGCGCGACGCGCCAGGAACGGTTGGAGCGATTCCGAAAGACGGGCCGCGTAGTTACGCTGGCTTCAGACCTGGATGCACCTTCGCTGGATCGTTTGCGTACTGGTAGTGTGAGTGATGCTGATGAAGGCGCGCAGCAACCCCGGCGCCGAGTATTCGACTATTTTTTGCTGTCTATTGAAATTCTGGCGGTGCTGGGCTTAGTGTTTGTATTATTCAACGGATTAGAAGTGATACAGGAATTGAATCAGGAAGTTGCCCGGGCGCTGGAACAGCCGACGCTAACGGCCACACCCTTGATCCGGGCAGTGGTGCTGCCTTCAGGGCATACGCCTCCCATTGATGGCATTGCTCAACCCAATGAGGCTGAAATCCCCGAGCACCTGCGCCCTTTGGTGCAATCGCTTGCCAATCTTCCTATCCCTACGCCGGGGCCAGAGCAGGCTCGCCGGATTCAAATTCCGGCAATTGGCGTAGATGCCTCCATTGTACAGGGTGATGGCTGGGAACAACTGAAGAAGGGGGTCGGCCAATATATTGGTTCGGCAGATCCTGGCGAAAATGGAAATTTGGTGCTGTCAGCGCATAATGATATTTTTGGTGAGATTTTCCGCTATCTCGATCAATTGGAACCTGGCGATGAGATTGTTATCCACACCCAGCAGCGCGTATACACTTATGTGATTTATACTACTGAGATCGTGGAACCAACCCAAGTGGAATTCTTGGATGCAACACCAAAATCGGTGGTTACATTAATCTCTTGTTTTCCTTATTTGATTGATGATCAGCGGATAATTGTGCAGGCTCAACTGCGCAGCGACGGGGGGTAATATGACAATGGAATCATCCAGCGATTCTGTGCAGCAATCGTCTCCGCCCTGGGGTGCCAATGTAAAACTGGTAGTTGGATTTACATTGGTGGCCATCGTGGCGGCTTTTTTGATTCGCTTTCAGGCAATTTTGCCGCTGTTGTTGATGACAGTGATTGCAACCTATTTACTACATCCGGTTATTTCGCTGCTCCAAAAAACAACGCGCCTTTCGTGGCGCTGGTCGGTAAATATCGTTTTTTTGATCCTTATCATTGGGTTAATAGTTGCTTTTACACTAACGGGCTTTGCATTGGTTCAACAGTTGGAAAGCCTGATTGGCGTAATTGAGCGATTTATCAACCAATTGCCCGAAATGGTACTGGCCTGGACAACAACCGTTTATAAAATTGGTCCCTTTGAACTCGATATGTCGCAGTACCTATCATCCATAAATATCGAGTCGTTAACTCAGGGGATCATTTCGACCGTGCGGCCGATGTTGGGGCAGGCGGGCAACGTGTTGACCACAGTAGCTACAGGCACAGTAACGATTGTTGGGCAGGGCTTTTTCATTCTGTTGTTAGCCTATTTTATTCTGGCGGAGGCCGGACGTGTATCCAGCGATCTTTTCGTAATCGATTTGCCGGGTTACGATGACGATATCCACCGCATGGGACGTGAGCTAAGCCGTATCTGGAATGCTTTCTTGCGCGGGCAAGTTATTCTTTTTACCCTAACGCTGATTATATACACGATTCTATTGCTTGCCCTGGATGTGCGCTATGTATTGGGGCTCGCATTACTGGCCGGATTTGCCCGTTTTGTGCCCTATGTTGGGCAATGGGTGACGTGGATTGTTCTTTTCGTGGTGATCTTTTTTCAGAAGACAAACCATTTTAACCTGAGTTCCACCCAGTATCTGGTGCTGGTTTTTATCATTGTTATTGTGATCGACCAAATCTTGGATGGAATTATCGCCCCAAAGATACTCGGTGAGAGTTTAGGGGTTCACCCGGCGGCTGTACTGGTCGCTGCGATGATCGCTTTGAATTTATTGGGATTGCTGGGAGTTGTGCTGGCTGCGCCTGTTTTGGCAACACTTACGCTTGTGGGGGGATATGTGATTCGAAAAATGCTTGACCAGGATGTGTGGCCGGTCGCCGAAGAAGAACAACCATTATCTTCAAAGCTGCCCATCTCGGAGTGGGCAAAAACTTTCCTGAATTGGCTACGTGAGAAATTTCGAAAAATAAAGCTCAGAGAGGGAGAGCTAGAAGAATAACAAAACCGCTCCGGTGAGTTGATGAGCGATTTTGTTATTCTTGACTGTCAGTTGTAGAGTTTCCCCTTTATATCTAGAACCTGGCGTCTTAGCTTATCGTCACGCTCCAACAGATCGGAAATTTTTTCGTGGCCATACATCACCGTTGTATGGTCTCGTCCGCCCAACGCATCACCAATTTGAGGTAGCGATGTATTGGTTTCTTCGCGAATCAAATACATCGCAATTTGGCGAGGCCGCGCTACAGATTGGCTTCTCTCGCGCCCAAGGAGGCGTTCAATAGGGACATTGTAGGCATGCGCCACCGCATCAATGATCTGATCTGGGTGGATGTCTTTTCGCTGCGGAAGTAAATCAGCTAGGGCGGCATCAATCAGTTCATGGTCAATTTGCATATTGCGTAAATCAGCGTAGGCCACAACCCGGGTAAGCGCACCCTCTAACTCTCGGATATTCGACTGGAACTTGCGGCCAATAAGCGCAATTATTTCATCAGGAATATTGTAGCCCGCTCGTTCTGCTTTTGAGTGCAGAATAGCCATGCGGGTTTCAAAATCAGGTGGTTGAATATCGGCGGCAAGGCCCCACTCAAAGCGCGAACGTAAGCGTTCTTCCAATGTGACCATTGCCTTGGGTGGCCGATCAGATGTCATCACAATTTGCTTGTTTTGGCCGTGCAATGTGTTAAATGTATGGAAGAATTCTTCTTGCGTCGATTCTTTCCCGGCGATAAACTGGATGTCATCAACCAACAAAACATCTATATACCGATATTTTTCGCGAAATGCTTGGGTAGTATGTGAACGGATAGCAGCGATTAGATCGTTGGTAAATTCTTCGGAGGATACATATAAAATATTCAATCCGTTTTGCACACACTGGTTTCCAATTGCGTGAAGCAGATGTGTTTTGCCTAGCCCAACACCGCCATAAAGGAATAACGGGTTGTACGCTTGCGCTGGTTTCTCGGCTACGGCCAGTGATGCTGCATGGGCCAGGCGATTGCTAGACCCAACCACAAAACTGGAGAAACTGTAGCGTTGGTTGAGCGCCAGATTACGAGATTGTGTAGATGTAATTGCTGGTGCAATGGGTTCGGTCTGAAGCGTGGTACTTTCTTCGCTTTTTTGCCATACAGCGAAACGCACCGAAACAGTACGATTCATAATCCCAGCAAGTAGCTTCGAAATTGTACTTGTAAGACGATCTTCCAGCCAATCGCGAGCATACGCGTTTTTGACCCCAATGGTAAAAGCACCATCTTCATAGGTAATAAACTCAGTATCGCGTACCCAGGTGTCGAAGGCAGCTTTTGGCATTTCGAGTTGTAGTTGGCCTAAAGCAGCCTGCCATGCTTGTGCAGCTTTCACAGTTGGCGTTCCTCCTCCGTCCGAAAATTTTGGCGTAGTCAAAGAGAGCCAATCGCTCACTCCCGATTGGTTTCAGCACATTTCTTGAATTGTCACTAAAGCTGATGGGGGAATACCCCGCTATAAATTGGCGTTTGCTCTCACTTGCCGATCAGATTGTAGCAGAGATTTACCAATCTATAAATACATTTACCCTACGCCTCTCTAAAAAAAACAAATACTTTAAGGTTCTCAACCTTAAAAAAAATTACTACTATTGGAATAGAGAGTTGCACAGATGAATTCTTTAAGAATCAAGATTCGAAAAATTTGTTCTGTAAATTATCCCCCCGTTCTTAGGTCAACCTTTAACTTGACCCCCCATATCTGGGTTGTGATGGCAATTTTGATGGGTGTACCCCTAATTATGGGGTCTCATAACCTTAAAAAATTCACTGTCTGGTAAAACCGATACGAGTGACGTGAAACCCGAATATATGAATCGGGTATTTTTTTGGAAAATGATATGGACAACAAGCGCAACGGACTCCGGTGAAGCTGGTTTGTGCTCAGGAAGAAATCCTAAACAATTTTGTTAGGTGTATCCTAAAATGCGCAACCCTTTGGGGATGAGTTGTCCATCTGGGGGGAATGCTGGCGTTGGGGTGTTTGGAAATGAAGCTGGTGGTTCACGATCTGGTTGTGGGTAGGGTGCGTTTGTATCGCCCGGAGTTGGCCAGCATGGATAGTGGATGGGCGCATGGATATTTGCGCGGCACCAAGAGATATTGATGTCTTTGGCAAAGTTGTACTGTTTCTCATCTACCAGTTCCATGGCGGAGTTGAACAAGTATATGGTATCGCCATCATCGCCGAGCGAGATATGGGTTTCAGAGCGGAAGAAAGCATAGGTTTCGCCAGGTGCTAACTGAATAGAGGGTATCTCATAGGGGGTAAACTTTTCTTCGAGATCATCCAGTAACCAGCCCTCGAGATTGACCATGATGGTCCCTGCATTGACGACCTCAATAAACTCATCCGAAACAGTGAATCGTCCATCGCCATTCCAATCATAGCGCGCACGCGGCAGAAATTCGTTGATTAGGATGAGAGCGTCTTTCGGTATTGCCGTTGGTGTTGGGGTTGGAAATTCCAATGAGTTGCGTTGCCGTGGCGTACCATTTACGCGGTATCCATCTACGTCATAACCGTTGCGGATAAATCGGGTGTTGTGGCTCCAGGTCGAAATTCCTGCCATTGTGGTGGTGCGGCGTTCCATGCTAATATGCAAAGCGGCATCACCAGCAGGCCATCCGCCGTTGATTGGCGCGACGATATCTACTATTTCTCCGCTGGGCGCGAATAGATAGAGCAGTTCTCCGCTGTTGCTCATTGAGCCGGTGTAAATGAAATCGGCAGGGATGTCGCGAATGGTGGTGTCGTCGGTGCGCTCGAGGAGGAAATACCCCCAAGGTTGTATGATTCCGCTTATGGTGAAATCTGGGCTGCCATCAGCGGCAGTGATGCGCCAGCCATCGAGATTGATCGCATCAGCGTTTGGGTTGAGAAGCTCAATCCATTCATCGTTATAGTGTCCAATCGTACCCATCCAGGCGATTTCGTTAAAAATCACCCGTTGCGGGCGTACGGTTGTTGCGGTTGGTGTTGGCGATGGGGTAGATGTTGGTGTGGATGTGTTGGTGGGCGTTTGAGTGGGAAACCAGACCGAGTTGGCATATTTGGGTGTGCCATTGATGGGGTTCCCATTAGAATCGCGCCCGTTGGTGATTACTTCCGAGTTGCTTCCCCATATATCTTCGTTGCCAAAACGCTCCATTGAAGTACGCCTGTCGGCATCACCGGCAGGCCAGTCATCGCCATCAGTGTTGGCAATATCGATAATTTCTCCGTTGGGGCCGCGCAGATAGAGCGTTTCTCCGTCATTTGAGAGCGTTCCAGTATAGATCAGATCGGCAGGGATATTACTGATGGTATTGTCATCAGTACGTTCCAATAAATAGTATCCTTGTGCAGGGATTCGACCCCCGAGTTCAATGCTGGGCGCTTCGTCTGCGGCGGCGAGTGTCCATCCGGTAAGATCAATCACGTAAGCACCTGGATTGTAAAGTTCTATCCACTCGTCGTAGCCACTGGCGAGGGTGCCTGCCCATGCAACCTCGTTGATGCGAATGATTCCGGCTGGAAAATAATAGTGGGTTAATGTTGCTGTTGGGGAAGGGGTTTGCGAAGCTGTAGCCGTATAAGTCGCGGTGGGGCTGGGTGTTGCTGTGGCAGATGGTGTGAGTGTGGATGTTTGGGTGAGTGTTGGCGTTGGTGTGGGAGTTGAAGTTGAGGAAGTTGTACTGGATGGCGTTGTGGTGCCGGTTGTTGTAGACGTGGTGGTTGGGGTTTTGCTGTGTTGAAAGGATTGGGCAATTGAATTGTTCTGTTTGGGCGTGCCATTGATAGGATTTCCGTCTGCATCGGAGCCATTGCAGATGCTGCCATTATTACTTCCCCAAAATGTGCCAGCCAGATCACCGCGCTCCAAAGATGCGTAGGGGGGTGATCCGCTTCCAGTGGTGCCGCCGGGCCAAGCGCCATTTACCATATAAACGGCATCAATTCGTATATTGGCCGCGTTAAATAGGTACAAGGTTTCCCCACCGTTGCTCAATGAGCCAGTGTAGATCAAATCGGCAGGCAGATCGCGTATGGTGGTGTCGTCGGTGCGCTCCAATAGAAAATAGCCGCCCGGCGGGATGCTGCCTGATAATTTGATTTCCGGGCTTCCATCTTCGGCGCTCAATCCCCACCCGGTAAGATCAACAGTGAATTCGTTCGGGTTATGGAGCTCAATCCATTCATCGTTGCTGGAGGCTGCTGTGCCCGCCCATGCAATTTCGTTAATAACGACGATGTTTTCAGTTGTGATTGGAGTATGCGTTTGAGTAGGTGTTGTCGTCGATGAAGGCGTGGCCGTCGGGCTGGCGGTGAGCGTGTTAGAAGGCGTTGCGGTTGGCACAGCTTCTGTGCCGTTAGCGGCTCGCGGGCTGCCAATAATGGGATCGCCATTCGCGTCCAAGCCAATCGTAGTTGTCGTACTGGTATCCCAGGCAGAATCGTTGTCATCGATAACGCCAATGCGCATCATCGCCGCGCGTGGATCAGCATTCCCGGCAGGCCAATTGCCGCCGCTTAGATTTGCACTGTCCACCAGTTCGCCAGATGGCCCTAGCAAACGCAAGACTTCTCCGCTATTACTGAGTGTACCGGTGTAAATCAGGTCGGCGGGAATGTTGGCAACGGTGTCTTCGTCGCTGCGTTCTAAGAGATAGAATCCGCCTGGGGCAATGCTGCCCGCTAAGGAGACGTGCGGTGAGTCATCATCAGCGACTAGAATCCACCCCGAGAGATCAATGTTTTCTACTCCGGGGTTATGCAATTCAATCCACTCATCATACGAACTGGCATTCGTGCCGCTCCAGGCAACTTCATTAATCAAAATTGTGATGGGTGCATAAGCTGCCGCGCTCTCAAGTTGCACGGCTAGGGCTGGGCTTGGCGTTGGGCTGGTTGTATGGGTGGATGAAGCGATGAGGAGAGTAGTGGAAGCAGTGGATGTGGCAGATGCTTCGATGAAGGTTGTGTTTGTGCTGGATGGCGATGGTGACGATGATGGTGTGGCACTGCTATGTAGCGTTGGGGTGTCGCTCGGGACTGGCTCGGTGTTGGTTGCTGTTTCTTGAAGCAGAGGCGCTGCCCGCGTGGGTATGCTGCGCCCCCATAACGACAGATAGGCGATGAACAAACCCCCAAAGACGACGGGTGTGATTGCCGTGGTGTAGTTTTTACCCCAACGATGTGACATATAAAACCCCAATTAGTTGCTATTTTAAATTTATATGTTATGTATATTGTATATAATATAACAAAATATAGCAATAGGACATTAATAAATATTTTATAACGCGTGGCGATAGCTCGATTTGTTAAAACTGTATTGGTAGATGCAAATTGTGGCTGATAATCTTTGACGTTCCCAAAGAACTCATCTTTTGCGTTGTGATATAATCCGCGGTCGTGTGAAATTCATAGAGGCCAGTATAAATTGGGCGGCTGCGCCTTTTCGAAACCAAGATTATTCATCCTAAGAGGATAATAGCAGCGTATGATTCGTCTTTGGCAACTGATCCTGGCAGATGCACTCCTGACATTGCTAACCATAACCGTGGGATTAATGCTTCGGTTAGAGATTGTCTATGTTGGGTATTTCTTAGAGGCTATTTGGCCTTATATTTTCTTCGCTGTCCCGTTGCGACCGATCGTTTTTTATTTAACTGGGGTTTATAAACGTATTTGGCGATATGCCACCACGAAAGATTATCTTCATTTTGTATTATCTCTTTTAGTTAGTTCAATTATTATTGCCGCGGGAACCCTGATATGGTTGTACCCGCGCTGGATGCTTACATTTCCACGCTCCTTGCTAGCCATCGAAACAATACTGAGCTTGATATTCTTGGGGGGTTTGCGGGTCAGCTTGAAAGTATTCGAGCATTTCCCCGGTGATGTAGATTGGAAATCAGTCAACTTGCCCGCGCCTAAGCGAACCTTGATTGTAGGGGCTGGCGCGGCTGGCACACAAATGCTGAAAGAATTTCTGGAAAATCCGCATTTGGGGTATTATCCTGTTGCCCTTTTGGATGATGACCCCGAGAAAATTGACCGGAAAGTAGGGGGATTGCTCGTATACGGCCCCCTAGTGCGGCTCTCCGAAGTCGTCCTGCAGCACGATATTGAAGAAGTTATCATTGCTATGCCCAGTGCTCCTTCTCAGACGATAGAGAGCCTTCAGGGTGTTTGTCAACATCTTGATGTGGGTTGTGCGAAAATGCCCTCGTTGAGTAGTTTTCTGGATGAACGTACTCTTGATGGGGGATCCGATTTTCGCGTGCCGATGGCGATGCCGGATATTACCGGTCAGGAAATACAAGCTGTGGTGCGCGTGATCCAGTCTCGAAATTTAAGCATTGGCTCCCAGGTACGGGCGTTAGAGCATTTGGCCGCTGAGCAAGCCGGAGCCAAATTTGCAGTGAGTGCATCGAATGGTACCTCTGCTTTGCATATGTGCATGATCGCGGCCGATATTGGCCCTGGTGACGAGGTAATTACTACCCCCTTCAGTTTTGTTGCTTCAGCGAATTGTATTCTGTATCAGCAGGCTACGCCGGTTTTTGCAGATATTGATCCGCAAACGCTTAATATCTCGCCTGAGAGGATTGAAGCGGCGATCACGGAGCGCACTAAAGCAATCATTCCTGTGCATGTCTTTGGCCAGCCCGCTGAAATGGATGCTATTCTGGATATAGCTGATCGGCACAATCTCTTAGTGATCGAGGACGCCGCGGAAGCGATTGGTGCAGAATATCGGGGACGCAAAGCAGGAACAATTGGCAAGGCAGGTGTTTTTGCTTTTTATCCCAATAAGCAAATGACCACGGGTGAGGGGGCTGTGTTGGTAACCAACGACGAAGAATGGGCCTGGCTCTTCCGCAGTTTGCGGAACCAGGGACGCGATCAATTCGATGAATGGTTGAATCACTCGCGTTTAGGATATAACTATCGCATGTCAGAACTTAATGCTGCCGTGGGTGTGATTCAGATGCAGCGCTTGGATGATTTGTTGAAACGCAGAAATGAAGTAGCCAAGCACTATAATGCAATCATTGCGGAGATTGAAGGTGTTTCTCCGTTGACTATTGTACCTACGACGACGCGTATGAGTTGGTTTGTCTATTCGGCGCGCTTCGACGAAGATATCGATCGTAATATGGTCATGCAAAAACTGGCCGAAATGGGGATTCCTGCCAGACCCTATTTTTCGCCGATCCATTTGCAGCCGTTTTACCAGAAGCAATTCAATTTTGCTGCAGGGGATTTTCCTGAGGCAGAAGCTGCTGGAAATTCAATTCTAGCCCTGCCATTTTATACGAACATGAACGCCGACGAGATTGAGGTTGTGTGTAGCGCGTTGCAAGAGGCTGTACAGGATTCTCGTAGATGAGATCATTCCTCGGTGCGTGATGAAATTTTGTTATAATTAGCATGGCACGAGGCCTGAATCTTGAGAAACAGAATGTCTTGAAGGTGTCTAATATCCTTCGAATATGGTGAAAATGATGAATAAACGACGAAGTTTGATTGTATTACTAATAAGTGTGGTTGTGATACTGACTGCTTGTTCAATCGAATCTGCGGAACCAACGCCAAATATTGCTGGTACTGCCGCAGCGATGGCCGAGACAATTGTAGCGGTGCAGATGACGAAAATAGCCGAAGAAGCTACGCCAACGCTTGCTCCAAGCGAAACACCAACGCCTGAGCCCACGAATACGCCGACAAGCAGTATCCCCACCCTTTTCCCAACACCCCTGCAATCAGCTAGTGGCACTAGTGGAAAATGTTTGTTGGCTCATATGGTTAGTGAAACTGTGCCTGATGGTACGGAGATGGCGCCAGGAGAACAATTTAATAAAATATGGGTATTGCAAAATACGGGCACATGCACCTGGACAAGTGAGTTTAGTGTGGTGTTTCACCATAGTGAGACATTGGGAGCCGCTACACGGATAAATTTCCCTGGAACTGTTGCGCCGGGCGAATCTTTTTCGCTAACTGTGCCAATGGTGGCTCCGGCAGTTTCTGGCGAACATCTCAGTTTTTGGAATCTCGAAAGCGCAGATGGAACAGATTTTGGCACAACAACCAGTGGTTTATTTTGGGTTAATATTGTAGTTAATGAATTAATCCCGCCAAAAGCTAGTTTTGATATATGGGCTCCTACATCGAGAGGCAGTATTTTATTTACTGGTGAAACCAATAAGGAAATTCTCGTTGGTGATACAAGATTTGAATACCCCTGGCAAGGATTTGCAACTTTTGATCTTTGGAATATTCCAGCGAATGCCACAATTACAGATGTTTATTTGATATATGAAGGTAGTACGATAACCGGTTCGCCTTTTGCAGGTTTGGGTTGCATGGGTGTGTACCGCTATAATTATGGTAATTTGGAGCCTTCCGATTTCTATAATGATACCCCTGGCGGCGCGCTGTGGAGTTTCTGCAGTGCTGGAGAGATTTCAAGTGGCGTATCCCGCTACGGGGGTGCCGCAGCCATCTCTGCAATTCAGAATTCGTTGGGCGGTAAAATTCAGTTCCGCTTCCAATTTAATAGCGATACGGATAACAACAGCACAGATGATTATGCCAAGCTGTTCCCTGTTTTGCGAATCGAATACACGGCCCCCTAACACATGCACTTTGATGACTTGAGTTTTGCAAAACCCGCTACTCATTAGCGGGTTTTGTTTTCGCATCTATTTGTCTATTCTAGTGTTTTGACCAGAGATAATCTCTCGTTTAGAGATCATGATTGTGGAGAACTGTATGAAGAATCGAGTTGTCATTACAGGTTTGGGATGCATTAGCCCTGTGGGTAATGATGTTGAATCAGCCTGGCAAAATATTGTTGATGGAATTTCGGGCGTTGGGTTGATTACACAGTTTAATGCTGAAGAATATAAAACCAGGATTGCTGCGGAAGTTAAAGAATTTGATGGCAATGAGCGGTTTGGGCGGCGTGAAGCGCGTCGGATGGATATTGTTTCGCAATATGCGTTGGCTGCGGCAATTCAGGCGGTAGAAAATGCTAATTTGCAGATAACGGATTCAAATCGCGATCAGATTGGTGCTGTAATTGGCACCGGTATTGGCGGGATTGGC
>JABGRQ010000122.1:10230-13346 GCA_018648225.1 Chloroflexota bacterium | reverse complement strand
TTGTAGCCGTATATTTGATTTATACCGCGTAAACACTGTTTGGATGATCTTATGACTTCGCATCCACTGAACCCTACAGATTTGCCAATTCCTTTTGCAAAGATGGGCGGCGAGCGTACAAGGTTTTGATCTTGGCAAGATAGGTTGTCCATTCCGCTTCGCGTCCAGAGACAAGGTAGGCTTCTTTCGCTTTCGCCAGCCAACGGGCAGCGTGGGGATAGTACTTGCTTTTGGTCGGTTCGATCAGTTTTTCTGCTTCCTGAATGGAAATGCGAATGACCCAATTCGGGCGATGTGCAATGATAGCATCCGCTACTTTTTCGCGCAGACTGTAACTATAGGCATTTTTCTCGGCAACCTCGATGGCTTCGTCCCACATCTGCTCATATAAATAAACGTCAACAATTGCTTCTGAATGTCCTGATTGCAGTAGAATTTTCATTTGCTCAGGCTGAAGTTCTTTCCAGCGTTCACCAGATAGCTGTTGCATGGACTGATATGTTTCCAGTTTAGGAAGTTCTGCAAAGGCAGCGAGATGAGCCAGCAACGCCTCTTCGGGTTTTCCGAGCGTTTCTTCCAGAGGGGCGAGCCAGGCTGCCAGGTGATATTTTGCTCCTTCAAGGGTCAAGCCATGCTCTGCGAGGTGGACTGCCTCCGCGAGATGGTCTTTTTCACGCAGTTCTTTGGCAATTTCAAGTATCTTGTTAGGTTCAGCAATTTGGTACGCGGCACGGATACCTTCAGCCATGCGCCCAAGTTGCAGGAGTTTTTGGGTATAGCGCAAAGATTGCCCCGTTTGCTGACACAATGACAAGAATTCTTCTGTGCGACCCTGACGTTCAAGGACGTTTAGTTTGGCAGTATCCAGTTCAGATTGGAAAGGCTGAGTTTCCCAGCCATATTCCAGGGCAAGGTGCGCAAGCTCCAGCCCTTTTTCGATGCCATAATCGGAGAGGTTGCTGCGAATGGGATCAAGCTGGTTCCCCAACGATTTGCGTTCTTTTGCATCTAGTTTCGCACTCAGAATGGCTTCTGCCAGAACTTCTCCCGCATAATCGGCGCTGTCTGCCAGTTCGGCGTCCGAATCGTCGAAATATTCATAGGAATCATAGAGTTCTTCGAGCAAGGCGAGCAAGATGGTGATGGCACCCTGCGCGTCTCCGGCGGCGAGAATATCGGTTGCTGCTATGGTGATGTCATCCATTTCCTGGGATAAGCCGTAGGCATATTGATAATCGTCATAATAATTACCGCTATGCCGAAATATATTTTTGATCCGTTTGCGCCACGCTTTTTCGGAGATTTGGCTGGCAGCAGGCTTGGGCTGAGATTCTGCCTTTTGCACGGCAGCAAGCCGGATGGGCAGGTTCGTTTCGAGCCAGTCATAAAGTTCGGGGTTGCGATCAATCAACTTGGTCAGAATCGTGACCAGGGCAGCTTGATCCACATCTTCCAGTAAAGCAGGGACGGATTTTCGTTCGGCAAACTCATCCGGTTTATGGATATAGGTCAGCAAAAGGGCAACGATATGTTTGCAATAGCCGCCAAAACTATAAGGACAGGTGCAGGCAGCGGATTGGATGCCACCTTCATCGAGTTCGACATGCAGGTGATAGGTTTCGCTACCAACGCAGTCTGCCCGCAGAGTATTGCCTTGGCGGATGGTGTTGTAAATTGCGCCTGAGCGATAGTATTCGCGCCCACGTTCAAAACTTTGCTCGCTGGCGTGAGAACGGATTGTGGCTTCGGTTAGAGATGGCATATTTTTATCCTATTAACCCGCGACATGAATGTCGCGCTACAAAAATTTACAACACTTCATCCTCATACAAAATCACATACTTGTAACCCTGCTCGGTCAAAAATCTTTGGCGGTTGGCGGCGAAGGTCTGATCGACGGTTTCGCGGGTGACGATGGTGTAGAAATGCGCCATCGCGCCATCTGATTTGGGGCGCAGGATGCGACCGAGACGCTGGGCTTCCTCCTGCCTGCTGCCAAAGGTGCCCGAAATTTCGATGGCGACGCTGGCATCGGGTAGGTCAATGCTGAAGTTGGCGACCTTTGAGACGACCAGTACTTTCACTTCCCCGTTGCGGAATTGCTCGTAGAGGGTTTCGCGTTCCTTGACGGGCGTTTTGCCAGTGATGAGCGGCGCTTGCAAAAGTTCGGCGATTTCGTCGAGTTGGTCCAGGTACATGCCGATTACGAGGATATTCTCGCCGAGATGTCGCTCCAAAACTGCCTGCAAAATGGGGAGTTTTTTCGAGTTGTGCGCTGATACCGAATATTTTTGGCGGTTCGGCGCAAGCGCGTATTCCATGCGCTCGCCTTCCGCCAGGTTCACGCGGATTTCGTGACACATCGCTGTCGCGATCCAGCCTTGTTTCTCCAAATCCTTCCAGGGCACATTGTACTTTTGCGGACCGATCAGCGAGAAGACATCGCCTTCCATGCCGTCTTCACGGACGAGGGTGGCGGTCAATCCCAGCCTGCGGCGCGCCTGGATTTCAGCCGTGATGCGAAAAACGGGCGCGGGCAGCAGGTGGACTTCATCGTAAACGATCAAGCCCCAATTGCGCGCGCTGAAAAGGCTGAAATGCGGAAAATCCTGCGTGCCTCGTTTGCGATAGGTCAAAATCTGGTAGGTGCTGACAGTGACGGGGCGAATATCTTTTTGCAAACCCGTATATTCGCCGATCATATCTTCCGTCAGGGATGTTTTATCAATTAATTCGCTGATCCACTGGCGCACGGCAACCGTGTTGGGGGTCAGAATCAGCGTCGAAGTTTGCAACTGTGCCATCACTGCCATGCCAACGATGGTTTTGCCCGCGCCGCAGGGCAGCACGATCACGCCGCTGCCGCCGTGTGCCGAGCCGCCGGCATGAAAGACATCGGCAGATTCTTCCTGATAATGGCGCAAAGAAAACGGCTTTCCATCCAACGTCGTCGGGCGCAGCGCAATTGGTAGATCGTCGCCGACCACATAACCTGCCAAATCTTCGGCGGGATAGCCGATTTGCAGGAGCGCCTGTTTCAGGTGTCCGCGTCGTCCAGGGTCAATCAAAATCCGATGAGCGTCCAGCTTTTCACGCAGATAACGCGCCGTCGCCTT
>JABGRQ010000122.1:0-10130 GCA_018648225.1 Chloroflexota bacterium | reverse complement strand
CTGTTCGCTTTGCTGGATGGCGATGATATAGGTGACAGGATCAGCCTGAAAGGGGCAGCGCAGTTCGGCAAGCATTTTTTGGATGGCTTGGAAGGATTCGGATTCCGGGAATTGGTAGCTGATGGTGACTATTTTCAGCACCCGAACCTGGGGGATCGTTACCTCGGCTTTTTCCGATTCCTTCGGGAAACGACTTTGGCTGGGTTCCGCTACCAGAGCAAATTCTCCTGTTGGGTGTGTGACCCTGACCGGGGCGTGACCGAGATTCTCTAAAAGGGCGTACACTGCCTGGGATTTGCGCATCAGGCTCAGGTCGGGAGCGATCCGTTCGGCGATATATTTTTGGGTGTCGGCTGGCGGGACGTCCACCATCTCCAGCAGGGCAAACCCATCGTAGAGGGTGAACTGGTCGGCGTGTCCCGCCCATTCTTCCAACTCGATTTTCACATTGGAGGGCAACTCGCCCTCGCTCAGGTTTTCCAGCAAGCCGATCACATCGAGATCAGGGTTCTGGACGTGTGCAGCAGCAACGGCGGTTTTGGTCAGCAGGAAAATGCCAACATACGCGCCGTGTCCGTTATGCGGGCTGGAAACCTGCTCACCGAGGGCAGAAATTTGGGCGATGAGCGCCGCCGGGTAAAAATCGGATTCGATGATGACATCGAAATTGGGCTGGACGGTGACTTTGGGCGCGGTATCCTGCCCGCTCATCAGGCGCAGGAAACGTTCGCTGATGCGGAAGGCTTTGAGTTGGTTGCGGCTGGGCTTGAGACCGCGATAGGGTTTGGGGTCATAAGCCACATCCACAAAGCGCATGATGAGCGGGATATATTCGAGAAAGCGCTCAACATAGCGCCCTTCGACACGCTCGAAGGCATCGGGATCATCAACGGGAACGGTCTTGGCGTCTCTGTCGTAGCGACCTTCACTTTCATGTTCATAAAAGTTATCGTAGCGTCCGATCGGATGTCCCCAGCGATCTTTCTTGGGATGATTTTCAGGGATCAGGAAAAAGGGATGGTTGGCTTTGAGATAGGCGATAAATGATTCTGTGCTGAACCATTTCCCCGTGGGAAGTTGATTGAGCAGTTCGAAGAGAAAAAGACGGATTTCTGGAAACTTCAAGGTGGGCACTAGCCCAGTAGCCGAGCCTCGTGATGAAAATCGATCCAATTCGCCGACAACGCTGTAATCGAAAAACTCATTGTGATAGTCGTTGTTGTATGCGCTAAGAGACCTGGCGCGAATGAGCGTATTCAGGATGCGCTTTTCTTGCTCGACAGGCGAGAGTTCGTTGAATTTTTGAAGACTTGCAGCGGTAACGACGACGTAGTTGTTGATAAAGGACGGTTCCGAACTAGTATAGCCGCGATATTCGCCTTTGGTATCGTAAGAAACCAGCTTCAGTCGCAGGGCGAGTTCGTCAATAAATTCGATCCATTGGGAGCCATCAATTTCGCCTGCTCCAGGGTCAAAGGTTAAACCACCGAGTTCCTTGGCAAGGCGTTTCATGTCGGCGGCGGAAATTTCGTTGCTGCGGGTCATGCGTTTGACTTCACGACTGCCGACATAATCAAGGTAGGTGAAGAGGTCGCGCAGGATGTCGCGGTTGCTGGCGAAGATGGTGAGGGTTTGGGGGTCGAGGGGGGTGAGTTGCATGTTTAAAGTGTCAAGTTTCAAGTGTCAAGTGCCAAGTTAGGGTTTGATGACTTTTTCGACAAAGCCTGCTTTTTTGAGCACTTTTTCGACGCTGCTGTGGGCGTCTTTGGGGAAGGCGATGAATTTTTCGTTGAGGATGATCAGATTCTCTTTGAGTTCACGCTCCAGTTGAACGCGCAGGCTGAGGTCGCGTACTTTGGCATAGAGCAGGTTTTCGTGCAGGATGGTTTTGCCCCATTTGGCATTGACCGTTTCGAGGGCGGTCTTGAAGGCGGGGATATTTTCCGCCAGCCAGAGGGAGAGGCGGCTGTTGCGCAGGGCGGGTTTGGTGCGCCCAAGTTTGATTGGGCTGGGGCTGGCGTAGAGTTCGCCGTTGTGGATTTCAAGATGGGTGAGGGCGTTGAGCAGGCTGAGGTCGTAGATGGGGATGAGGCGCAGGTCGATTTTGATGGAGCCGGGTTGGGTTGTGGTATCCGCCCATTTGAGGAAATCAGGATAAGGCACGGACGAGGCGGCGAGACGGTGCCGGGGGGCGAGACGGTAGTGGGGGTGGTGATCAATATCCAGGCGGGAGAGGATGCCCAATTCCCAGCCGGCCTTGAGCAGCTTTTCGGCTGGCGGGACTTTTTCGCCAAAGGTGTAGATGGCAAGGGCAGGGTCGAGGGACTTGGGGGCGATCCAGTTTTGGGTATCGAGCAGTTTTAGGGCTGCATCGGTGGGGGACAGCGAGGCGGGTTTGGTAATGGCAACCGGGAATTTGCGCCACCAGGCGAGGGCTTGCCAGTTTTCAAAGGCTGCCAGCGAAAAAGGCTCGTCGCCAAGGGTGATGCTGCCTTCGTTGAGGCGGATGTGGCGCGGATCATTTGGGGTGGCGGGGCTGCCGTCGAGTAGTTCGAGCAGCTTGCGGCGCAGGGTGGTGTCGTTTGCGATGCCGGGATCATCGCTGTGGATGGCGGGCAGCGGCGGGAGGTAGGGAATAAATTCGGTCGGCAGGGCAAAGCGCCAGCGTTCGAGCTGGACAGTGTCGCCGCGCATTTTAATTTGTGCCATCACCACCAACCCGCGCCGCACGAGGTTTTTCCTGACAGCATCATAGGTGGGTTTGTAGCGCTGAGTAAAAGTGCCGCGTGAGTAACCTGTTTTGTAAAGCCGTTCAAAAAAAGCGATGTCCACTTCGCCGGTTTCAGCGAGCAGACGCAGAGTAAAGGTTTCCTCGGGGGTGAGGGCTGCCATGCTTTCCACCACGCCGACAGAGGTGAGATAAAAACTGGCGAAGGCGGTACGGGAGGCGGTTTCCCTGGCGCCAAATCCACGCGCTTTGCGGATGGCGTTCAGATCGGCGTCCGAGATTTCGGCGCACATGGTATGCAGGAGTTGCTGAATGGTCATGGCGCTGATTGTACGAGGTTGGGAGGAAGGTGTCAAATACTTGCTGATTCTCAGCCATTCATGTTAATAACCGGCACGATACGCTACGATGTGGATTCCACAAAAAAGAAAGCGGTCCCAAGCTTCTCAAAAGACTGGACTAACGCCATACGTTCACTTTTCACTCATAAAATATGCAAGAAAAAAACGCCAACCCTTTCTGGCTGGCGGTTCCAGGTTACATTTGCAGACAAAAAAATCTTTTCTCTGCCGCCTACGTTGACGTCTACGTTGCCGCCAACGTTAGTTTTGGACGAAATTTATAGCCGTATACACGATTGCTACTGCGTTGAGCCATAGCAGTGATGATATGAGCTTATAGGGATTTAATCGCCAGTTAAACATCACCGCATTGAAGCAGACTTTCTCGCCTTTCCCGGTATTCATTTCTTTCCCAAATACCCCATCATCGCTTCATAAACTTCATCTACCATCTGATTCCACAAGGCTTCATTAGCTCGTTTTTTACACAGCGCTTTTGGCAGGGTAAAAGGATGAAAAATAGATCATGCCATGGATTCAAGTATTGACAAGTGATGGATAATTTTGTATCATATATACCATGTTACCGGTCACATGACCGGTAACATGCCCGTCACTTATCTACACATCAATTCTATGCCGCGTTCTCGTATAACCATTCGTGATGTTGCTGCCCAGGCTGGTGTCTCTCACCAAACAGTTTCGCGCGTGATTAATAAGAATGAGCGTGTTTCCCCGGAAACGCGCCAACGCGTAGAAACCGCAATCACTAAATTGGGCTATCAACCCAGTCGCTTAGCCAAAAGCCTGGCGACAAAGAAAACACACACCATTGGCCTGGTGGTCGCCGATATTACCAATCCGTTTTTCTTTGAAGTCGCCCGTGGAGTGCAGGATACCGCGCTCGAACAGGGCTACAATGTATTTGTCTGTAATACAGACGATAACCCCCGGGGTGAGCAAGATGTTCTTAACCTGATGGCCTCACAGGAGGTCGATGGGGTTATCCTTTCAACCGCCAGTTCCACCGATGAAGAGCTGCTGGCCTTTGTCGAAAACTACAAGCCGCTGGTCGTCATCAACCGTGAAATCGACCACCCCAAAGCAAGTTTGGTCAATGTGGATATTTATAAGGGGGCAAAATTAGCGATTGAGCATTTAATCAGCCGTGGGCACAGCCGTATTGGGATGCTCACCCACCAAGGACACAATCCTGATGAAGTGCGCCGCGTGCAAGGGTATCGCGAAGTTCTACAAGCTCACGGAATCACGCCCAATGCAGAGTGGCTTGCATTGGCCCCGCCGAATCTTACTGGCGGTTATACGGCCACCCAGAAGCTATTAACCGCCCACCCGGAAATTACCGCAATTTTCACCTATAACGATCTAATGGCAATTGGCGCGCTGCGAGGCTGCTACGATATGGGTATCAAGGTTCCCGATGAATGCGCCGTTATGGGGTTTGACGATATTAAATTCTCCGAAATGCTCCAACCTGCCTTGAGTTCGATACGTTACGATAAATATCTGGTGGGGCAGAAAGCCATGTTGCGCCTTCTGGAGTTGCTCGAAGAGCCAGATGCTATTTACGAACCCATACGCCTGGATGTTGAGTTGGTGATTCGTGAATCAACCTGATTTTTTTAAACGGAGATGTTACCGGTCACATTTGGCTTAGGCCTGAAGGAGGTGGTGCTCATCAACGAAATATTCAACCAAATAATCCACAGAAAATTTGAAAGATTCAAAATAACCAAAATTAGGAGATAATCTAGAAATGAAACAGAAACGTGTTTTACTACTGCTCTCTTTGCTGATGGTGGCCTCGCTCGTTTTCAGCGCCTATGGCCTTACCGCAGCGCAGGAAGAAGAAGTTGTTTTGCGCTGGCGCACCCGCCCCGACAACCAGGAAGAAGCCGATGTATACCAATCCATCAGCGACAGCCTGGAATTGGAAGGGATTACCCTGGAATATGAACCCGGTGGCTCTGAAACTGCCAGTTACCAGGATGTGCTCAAAACCGAACTGGCTTCCGGCACCGCCCCCGATGTATTCTGGATCCCCGGAACCGATGTGGCTGATTTCGCCACCCGCGGCCTGATTCTGGATATGCGCGCCATGGCTGATGCAACCGAAGGTTACTCCGACGATGCTTTCTACCCCGGCCCCATGTTCCACCTGACCTTCAACCCCGAAACCGGCAACACCGGCGAAGCCCTTTGGGGTCTGCCCCGCGATGTTTCGACCTTCGCCCTGTATATCAACCTGGATTTGCTGGCCGAAGCCGGTGTGGATGATCCCCGCGAACTTGAAGCCAATGGCGAATGGACCTGGGACGCTTTCATGGAAGTTGCCGAAGCCGTTTCCGCTTTGGGCGATGATGTTCAGGGCTACGGTGGTAGCGCCTGGTGGGGCCCCTACGGCGTATGGATGAATGCTGCTGGCGGCGGCTTCTTCACTGAAGACCGCTCTGCTTGCGCTTTGGACACCCCCGAAGCCCTCGAAGGTCTACAATTTGCGCAAGACCTGTATGCTTCTGGCGCGGCGGTTCCTTACGGTGAAGACCCCGAACCTCCTTTCCGCTCCGGCAATCTGGGCATGTTCCAGAATGGCCGCTGGGCCACCCCCGGCATCCGCACCGTTGAATTTGAATGGGACGTTGTTGGTCTTCCCACCGGGCCTGCTGGTAACCCCGGCAACTGGCTCTTCTGGGGCGCGTATGTGGTCAATGCCAATACACCTTACCCCGAAGCTGCCTGGGAACTCGTTCAGGCTCTCACCACGGCTGAAGTTCAGGGTATTGTCGCCGAACTGGGCGCCAATATCCCCAGCCGCGTGAGCGAAGAAGCTCTGGATGCCTTCTTGTCCTTCACGCCCCCGGCCAACAATCAGGCCTTCCTCGATGGCCTCGCCAACTCCCCGACCGCTGAAGGCCCCCTGTGGGCTGGCTCCTGGCCGGACTTTGGCGCTGTCATGGATACGGCCGTTTCCTCCCTCCTCACCGGTGAAACCACCGTTGAAGAATTTGGCGCAACCGTCTGCGACGAAGCCAACAAAGCTTTTCCGTAGGCAAATTACGACCATTAACGCTGGTGGGGTTATCCCCACCAGCGTTCTTTTTTTGGATCACCCTCGCAAACCCAAAGGATTGACGTATGACAGTCAACAATCAGTCTTCATCTCCTTCTAGCCCCGGCAAATTTCAGGACAACACAGATTTAGTGCTGCGCGTGTTGCTTTTCTGGCATGGTGTTTTTGCAATTGGCGCGCTGGCTGGCACTTTGATGCTATGGCAAGGCGAGTCAACCATTGCCATGTGGCTCAAAATTATTTATAGCGGCGCGCTGGTAATCAGCGCAGTTTTGAGCGTTATTGCCATTCCAGCGATTGCGCGCCGAAAACATGCGGGGCGAGTCATTTCGCTGATCCTGAATTACCTGGGATTCTTGCTATGTTTCTTTGGCGGTTTGCACTATCTAGGAGTGTTCACCGGAATCGATGCCTTGGGCGCGACCTTTGCGAATGGTCTGCCCTATTTTGGGCTGGCCTTTGTAGGCTATCTGATCGGCGCTTTCGGCGACCGCTATGAAGATCGCCAGCCTGCTTTCGCAAAAAACATCAAACGGGTGGCGAAATATATCGGGATTATCGGTGGCATCCTGTTTTTGATCGCGGTTGGCATTATCCCCGGAATACTATCATTACTTTCAAAACTTTCATCATTTCGCCCGTTGATTCTCTTAGCCGGAACTTTTATTTTTGCCCTGATGACCTGGCTAATGTGGCGCGAACCCACGCGCGTTGCGATGAACGCCAAGAGCAAAGACCAACTCATGTTGGATGGGTATCTGTTCTTATCCCCCAATTTCATCGGATTTTTGTTTTTCTTCGCCGGGCCGCTGCTATTCTCGTTGTATATCAGCTTCACGGATTCGGATGCGTTCGGCAATGCCAACTGGATAGGCCTCGAAAACTATCAGGAAATTTTTGATCTTACAATTGCCCCACTCGATTCACCAGAGCAACTCGCCAAAGAAGTCATTGATATTGAAGTCTATGACGAGTTAACCCGCTTCCAGTTTTTCTCCAAGAACTATGTCATCGGCGCAGTAGACCAATTATTCTGGATTTCGCTGGGGAACACCATCAAATTTGTAATTCTTGCCGTCCCCCTGAGCGTGATCCCGGCTTTGATGCTGGCAACGGTGCTGAACAGCAAAGTGCCGGGCATGAAAGTCTATCGAGCCATTTACTTCATCCCCAGCGTCGCGGCGGTTGTCGGCGTAGCAATGATCTGGCGCTGGCTTTATAACTCGACCGTAGGCTATCTCAACTATTTTATTTCCGGCTTTGTGGAGTTTGTGAACCGGATAGCCGGTACACCTTTATTAACCGACCCACAAATTGGCTGGACTTCGGACACAAAAGTGGCCTTGCTGGCAGTGGCGATCATGGCCGCCTGGCAGTGGATGGGCTTCAACACGGTGCTGTTCCTGGCAGGTTTGCAGAATATCCCCGGCGTTTTGTACGAAGCCGCCACGGTAGATGGAGCCAACAACTGGCAGCAATTCTGGAATGTAACTCTGCCTACGTTAGCGCCCACCACCTTCTTTGTGCTGACCACCACCACGATCAACGCCATGCAAATTTTCGATCAGGTTTTTGTGTTTACCAGGCCGCCCGGGGGGCCCGGCACATCTACAACGACCATCGTCTTATATTTGTACCGCCAGGGTTTTCAAAACTTCAGGCAGGGCTACGCATCTGCGCTGGCGTGGGTGCTGTTCCTGCTCATTTTCGGCCTGACCCTGTTCCAATACATGCGCCAACGCTCCGGCGACGAAGCCATCTAAAGGAGATTTTCGATGACAACCTACAGACTTGGCATTTTATTGCGAAATCTCTTGCTCTATGCGTTGCTGACCTTTTTTGCATTCGTGATGCTCTTCCCGTTTTTGGTCATGCTATTTACTTCGCTTAAAGAAGCTGGCGATACCTACCGCTTCCCGCCCAAATTATTGCCGCGCGAAGCCATCACAGTCGCGGTGGAAGGATTCGAAGATCCGCTGCCCGTATACTATGTGGATTACAACGGGGCACGGGAAGAATTTGTGTTGATCGAAAAAACCGTTAAGGTGGGGGAATTCGCCACCCCTGACGACCCGGAAACGACCTTCGTCCATGAATTGGAGTTGGTAACTCCAACCGGGGGCGAAGCCAACCCGGAGACTGTGCTGTTCAATGGGGAAGAAGAGATTCTCTACGACATCGATGTGGATGGCGTGACCATCCCGATGGTGCAACTTAAACGCACCGCCCTGGGGCGCTTTGCCGACCCGAACGATCTCACCAAAACGGTGTTGCAGAATGTGCGCCAGAGCGAGCCGGTCGAAAAATTTACCTATCACCCCGAGAATTATCAAGAAGTGATCAGCCTGCACGGCATGGATCGCGCCCTGACCAACACAGCGCTGGTGACGATCCTGGTGGTGCTGGGGCAATTGGTGACTTCCATATTGGGCGGCTACGCCTTCGCACGCCTGAAATTCCCCGGGCGGGATGGCATCTTTTTGGTGTATCTCGGCACGATCATGGTTCCCTTTGTGGTTGTGATTACCCCGCTCTACCAGTTGATGATTATGATCGGCTGGGTAGACCGTCTGGCTTCGCTCATCATCCCGTGGATATTCACAGCCTATGGTACCTTTCTGATGCGCCAATTCTTCATAACCATCCCCAAAGAAATTGAAGAAGCGGCCGTCCTGGATGGCGCATCGCGCTTGCAAATTTTATGGCGTATCTTCATTCCGGCCAGCACCCCGGCCATTGCAACGCTGACTACATTCACCTTCTTGTATGCCTGGAATAGCTTCTTCTGGCCGCTGGTGGTGATCAACACCGGAAATGAAGCTAACCGCGTTTTAACGCTGGCCGTAAGCGTATTAGGTGGGCGCGCCGCCGATGCCCCCAATCTGGTGCTGGCAGGCGCGGCGATCGCCATTTTACCCCCTGTGATTATCTACATATTCGGGCAGCGCTTCTTTGTCGAGAGTACAGCAACCAGCGGATTGAAAGGTTAATGACGGTGAAGTATCAGGTCTCTTGAGTAAAAAGTGTATATGTCATACTGAGGCGCAGCCGAAGTGTCCAGCAAAGCCCCCTGCGCTGGCTAGACCCTTCGCGTTCGCTCAGGGTGACGGCTCGACATTTTTGCATACTTTTGATAGATGAGCCACGCATAATTTTGTGTGTGCTTTCTGTTGGATGGAGTTTTTGTATCATGGCATTTGAAAACACAGGCTGGACAGAAAATAATCCCAATTTGCACAACCCCCATTTAGCTGGCGACGCCTTCTTTTGGCAGGCCGGACCGGTGGGCGTTCTGCTCTCGCATGGATATACAGCCACAACGGCTGAAGTGCGTATGTTGGCTGAAAAACTTCATGCACAGGGATACACCATTGGCGCGCCGCTACTTCCGGGGCATGGTACCAAAATCGAAGACCTGAACCGCGTCCATTGGCAAGAATGGGTTCGTGCTGGCGAAAAAATGCTGCAAAAATTATTTGAATCTTGTAAGCATGTTTTCGTAGCGGGCGAGTCGATGGGTGGGTTGTTGGCTTTATATCTGGCCAGCCAGGAACCCCGCGTTTCGGGTGTGCTGCTCTATGCGCCTGCTATTCGCACCACAATGAAGCCTTTCGATTATTTGAAACTCTATTTAGGCGCGCCTTTCGTTGCTGAAGTGGGGCGCGCTTCGCTGGATTGCCGCGAGAACTGGCAAGGCTACCCGGGGCTTCCGCTAAAGGGAACCATTCAATTTTTGCGTTTCCAATCGGCTGTGCAAAAAAGGCTGTCAAATATCCACCAGCCCGTGCTGATTTTTCAGGGGCGTAAAGATACCACAGTAGCCCCACAAGCCGGGAATTTGATTATGAACGGCATCTCATCGGTGATCAAAGAGCATCACTGGATGGAAAACTCAACCCATGTCATCGTTCTCAATAGCGAATTGGAAGATGTCGCTAACTTAACCATTGATTTTATGATGCGCGTGCTG
>JABGRQ010000121.1 GCA_018648225.1 Chloroflexota bacterium | reverse complement strand
CGGGTTCAACCAGCCGAAACGCCGCGCGGCGATCATGGCTTCGCAGCAACAACCACAGCAATTACAAATGAAGGATACCCCTTCACGTACATTCTCGCCAAACTGAACCAGATTATGCTCTTGGGCCTGTTGCAGAAGGTCAAGCCCTTCGGCAACGTCGATCTCGCGAGCGTAATCGTGCCGAATTAGCGATGCCGCTGAGTTGTTGAAAGTCATACAAATATTCATCGGCGCACCGCAATTTTTATCGACATGCTCCATTTTGTGGCGGCAATAACACACGCCTACGCCCCGGTGAGATGCCGTTTTAATAACTTCGCTGGCGCGTTCATAATCCAGCACGTGAATGGCGTTGTCGGGCGGAAGAACAGCTTCTTGTACGAAAGTGCGCCCCGGCTGCGTATCACCGCGCGTAAACAACTCACGGATAAAATCTTCTTCAATATTCATATACTGATAAAAAAGTTCGCCGAGTACTTTTTGGTCAAGATCGCCGCGCAGGCGCATCATCGAGAATTCGAAAAAACCTGCCATGGGAGGGGGTAAGACATAGGTTGTTTTTCCATCGTGATAGTGAAAATCAATCAAGATGGCGCGGCTGGCGAGCGCATCCAGCGTTTTTTGCGCGTCGGTAATATTTGTCTTCCAAATCTGGGCGGCTTTCTCTACCGTAAAAGGCTTGATCGGCAATAGCGCAACTAAACTGGCTTCTTTCTCGCTGAAGAGCATTTTGAGAATTGCGTAAAGTACATCAGAAGGCGGTGCGCCTTGAGGAAAGCGGTTGAGACGATCGACCAGTTGTTCGTAGCTTGATTTTATCGTGTGGTGCGCCATAATTTATTTCTCCAATACCTATAATAGCAGTGAACTACTCATCAGCAAGAAATGCGCTTCGTAATCCAATCGTCAGGAAGAGAAAACCAACGATTAGAATGAGATGGAAAGTGCCGTTATGGTCAAAGGGCCAAATGAAGGTGAAAGACACGGCTTTACTGGCCTGTATTCCAGAGGCGACAATGGATGTCAATATCCCTGCTGCCATCCACCAGGCACCCTCAAGGCGTTTTTTAGATGCCAGCCAGATATAACCTCCCAAGGCAAAAAGCATGGCTGCGGCCTGGTAAATGACAAACACAAGAAAACTATTGGTCCAGATCAGGGTAACTCCAAAAAAAGCCACGCCGATGACAAGCATGATTGGCAGCATCCGCCGAGCGGCGGATTGCCCCCAAACATCATAGATTGCCGCCACAACAAAGATCGCCACCAGCAAGCCCAGCGAAAAATAGATCGGCTGCCAGAGGATGAATTTTGTCGTATCCGCCAATTTGACGCCATGAACAATGACCCCAAAAAAAACTGCCACACATTGCAAACCAGCCGCCCACAGCCAGAGATTGACCTTCCAGCGATCTTTATTGCCAAAGCGCCGGAAATACGCAATAAAGGCTAGCATAAATACGACAATGACAGCGTTCGTTGCTGCAGTTGTCTGTTCGGTTGGGATATTAATGAATTCCATTTGTATCTCCCTGTCAGTACTATGCGCATTTCGCCGACAGTGGAATCTGCCGGGGATGCGATGATAGTAAACCTTTTACACAACAAACTGAACTAAACTCAATATAATCAGATAACGCAACACTTTTCCGGAAAGCACCCAAAGAGTAAACGTGGTGAGGCGAATATCCATAATGCCACCCACAACAGTTAACGGATCCCCGATGATTGGAATCCAGGAGAAGAATAATACCGGCGTGCCCCAGCGGTTAAAAAGTTCCTTGGCGCGTTGCATTTTCTTTTCATCGGTGCGGACGAAGCGCGCCAGTACAAAATTGCTGCCCCATTTGCCGATAAAGTAATTTGTCAACGACCCCAGAAAGTTTCCGACTGTAGCAAAGATCAACACCCACCAAATGTTATAGCCCGCGCCCGGCATCAAAGCTACAAAAGCCTCTGAGGCCAATGGTAATAATGTGGCCGAAAGGAAACTAACCGCGAAAAGTCCGGCATAACCATACTGAAAGAAAATACTCTCAGTCATTGTTGTTCCGTGGGCATCCCGTCTTTTTAAACACAATCAACCAACCATGCGTGATATAATTCCCAAAGTGCGAATATCGTAATTATAGTGTATTGTGTGAGCGCGAACAACAGGGGGATGGTATAAATTTCGGCGTAGGGCTTTTGTCGCATAGTAGGAAAACGCTGGGAAAATGTAACTAGGTCAGGATAGAAGACTCATGAATTCAATCAAAAACCACATCCCCAATTTCTTAACATTCACAAACGTCGCTTGTGGTTTTGTGGCAATGATGCTCCTGGTTGATGAAAAATTTGTTCAGGGTATGTGGTGGATGTTTTTGGCCGTTATTTTTGACGCTGTTGATGGTATGGTTGCATCCAAACTGAATGTAAAAAGCGAGATTGGGGGCGCCATTGACATGCTTGCCGATGTCGTTTCTTTTGCCGTTTTGCCTGGGGTTGGGTTGTACCTGTTTTATCAGTTGGCTCCAGGTGAAAGCCTGATCCTGAGCAGCGCAGCCTGGATTGCGGGGATTGGCTATACCACTGCAGGGTTGTTGCGCGAAACGCGTTTTATTACCTCCCAAAGTGACCGAGAGCGCAGCCAAGGCTTTGTCGGGCTTGGGATTGCACCCCCGGCTGGATTCAATGTGGCCGTGATGTCCCTGGTGAATTTTTATCCAGAAAAATTATATACGCCTTTTGTTTTAGTCCTTGTTTTATTATTCGCATTCTTTCATGCCTACTTAATGATACGCAGCAAGATCATATTTTATCGTTGGGGAATACGGGGCATAATCATACAATTTGTAATTTCAATTATAGCGGGGGTACTCGTCTATATTTTTCTAAAATCTTTTGGAGCGGCGCTGGCAATATTTTTTATTTTTGTTTGCGCGATTTATATTTATGCACACATCGTCTACGCTCTTTTCCGGCGCACGACAAACGTATATGAACGGATGCAAGATGGATGAACATCTGGCTGCATTTCTGACATCCACTGAATTGTTTTCTTCATTTGATCGTCAGATTGTGCAAAAAACAGCTAAGCTGGTTGCGAGATTCTCTATCCAGGCTGATGAATATTTATTCCGGCAGGGCGAAACCCGGAACAGCGGTTTATATATCGTAATCGCGGGAGAATTACAAGTATCTATTTGTGGGGAAGATGACGAAAAAATAATTGTGGGAAAAATTGGGCCAGGAGAATCGGTGGGGGAGATCCAGTTGCTGACAGGTCAGGCACGCACAGCCAATGTTATGGCTTTAGACGATACTCAGCTTTTATTCCTGTCAAAATCCGAATTTGATCGACTTGCAGCAGAGACACCACAGATATTATCCTTGCTGGGCGCAGTAATTCGCCAGCGCCAGCGACGTAATCAACTCTTTAGAATCCTGCCGAATTATTTTGGCGAATTAAGCCTGGCGCAAATGGGGGCCATTGAAAATGAAATTGAATGGGTACACCTGAAACGGGAGCAGGCGCTGATGCGCTATCAAGATCCCAGTGATGATTTTTGTATTCTTATCAACGGTCGAGTTCAGGTAAGTATCCCGGATCAGGATGGCAATGAACAAATCGTTGGTGATATATTGGCCGGAGAAAATGTAGGCGAGATGGGTTTTTTTACCGGCGAGCCGAGATCGGCTAACATAATTGCGCTGCGAGATACAGATGCGGTTCGATTTTCACGCGAGAGTTTTTACGCCGTCCAGTGCGAATTGCCCCAATCTACATTTCAGTTTACCAAGCAGGTTATCACCCGCTTGCATCGCACGTTGATTGACAAAACCCCCTCTATGTCGCTGTGCATTGCCCTGGTGCCGCTCAGCCCCGATATTCTTCTGGCGGATTTCGCCAACCGATTGACCGAACTTATTTCCCAATATTTGCACACGTTACACTTTAGCAGCGCTTCGGTGGATGATGTATTGCAACAAGTTGGGATTTCCCAAACCCCGAGGGATGACCTGAACGAAATCAGGTTGGTCACTTGGCTGGACGAGCAAGAGAAACGACACTCGGGCATTAGCAGCATTTACGAGGTGGATTCTACCCCCTCGAACTGGACATCCCGTTGCATCCAGCGCGCCGACCGCGTGATCTTCATCGGCCATTCGGGTACCGAATTCAACGCCGAATTCCTGCGCGCCATGATGCCCGATTATGACAATAGCACTATTCACAAAGAGCTTGTTTTACTCTATGATGAATTGAAACCGAAGCCGTCGGGCACTGATCACTGGCTGGAACAGATTGGCGATATTCGCCGTCACTATCATCTTCGCACACACCATAATGCCGACTATCAGCGTGTAGCGCGCATTTTGGCAGGGAAATCCATTGGGTTAGTTTTAGGCGGCGGCGGCGCGCGCGGTTTTGCTCACATTGGCGTGCTACGCGCCATCGAAGAAGCTGGTCTGGAGATTGATATGGTTGGCGGCAACAGCATTGGCTCGATTATCGCCGCCGCTTTCGCGCTGGGCATGAATTGGCGTCAGATTGGCAAGTTGACGAAAAATGGGTTGAAAGACAAAAAACTGCTCGACTATACATTCCCGGCTGTTTCCCTAATTTCTGGGAAATCGTTAATCGCCTTGCTGAAAGACCTCTTTGGCAGCCAAAAGATTGAAGATACCTGGATTGAGTATTTCTGTGTTTCTGCTAATCTAACCAGGGCGCGGCAGGTCATTCACAGGCGCGGTCCGTTGTGGAAATATATCCGTGCCAGCAGCGCTTTGTCGCCCTTCTTCCCGCCGATGACTGATGAAGGCGATTTACTGGTTGATGGGGTGTTGGTCAATAATTTGCCGCTCGAAGTCATGCGTAAGATTTGCGCCGACTGTACGATTATTGGCGTAGATGTCAGCAGCGAATCGGCCCTGCCGGAAGGTTACGATTTTGATCCTGGCCTGTCGGGGTGGCCAATGTTTTGGAGAAAACTGAACCCTCTCCGAGGTCGGCAAGCGCAGCCACATCTACCTGGGATTATGAACCTGATTATGCGAATCAACGAGTTCAGCAGTGTGCGTCAGAAGCACAAACAATATGCCATCACCGACTATATCATTCGCCCCGATGTGGAGGGGGTCAATATTTTTCAGTTTGATAATATTGACCAGCTTATCGAGTTGGGCTATCAGGCCGGGAAAAAAGCCCTCGATGAATGGCAGGATCAACTATGATACAGACAGAAACGATCACCCGGCAGCCGGGCTTCTGGCAACGTTTGGTGCGCGGCGCGGGTATTCACGATGGCGAGGGGGTTGCTTTCTCGCTGTTATTTGGCCAGTCTTTTTTCCTCGGCATTGCGTTGATTACCTATTACAGCAGCGCCAACGCTTTATTCCTTTCTCACTTTAGTGCCCAAAAACTGCCTTATGTGTATATGATTGCCGCGGCGATCATCATCTCTGCCGGGCTAATTTTCCTGCGGCTACAATCCAGCTTGCCTTTTTCTACTTTGCTGATTGGCAACCTGGGATTGATGTTCCTCATGATTACAGCGCTGCGCCTACTTTTAGCATGGTCGAGCGCGCACTGGATTTACTTTTTTATGTTGGTGTGGGTGCGAGTGTTATGGGTACTGGGCAACCTCGGGCTGTGGACGCTCGCCGGGCGTTTGTTCACCAGCCGGCAGGGTAAGCGGCTGTTCTCATTGATTATGGCCGGAGGCGTACTCTCGATTATTTTGGTTGGCTTTTTAAATAGCAGCCTGATTCGCTGGTTTGGGACTCCCAATCTGTTATGGGTTACGTCGGCCAGTTTGCTGGCTGCGTTCTGGCTGTTGGTGGTGACGACGCGCCGCTTTAAAGCTGCGCTGGCGTTGCCTGAAGCGGAGTCAAAGACAATATCCAAGCCCGACCAACCGCGGGGGAAGCCCATTTTCCGAGATCGCTATGTCTGGTTCATATTTCTGTTCACCATATTATCTACTATCGGTACGTATGTGCTGGATTATGCTTTTATCGGGCAGGCTGGCGCAAAACTGACGGATGCCGATCAACTGAGCAAGTTTTTTGGGAGCTATATGGGGGTTAGCACGCTGGTGACGCTCGTTGTCCTGCTGTTAATCTCGAACCGATTTTTTAGGCGTTTTGGTGTGCGTGGTGGTTTGCTGGTAGACCCCATTCTGGTGGCGCTGGGAACTCTGGGGGTGATTCTGCTCTCGAATTTTCCCGATATGGCGGGGATCATCTTTTGGGTGGTGGTGGCTACCAAAATGTCGGATGAAGTCAGTGTGGTGGCGATGAATAATACCTCGGTGCGCATTATGTACCAGCCGCTGCCGCAGCATGCGCGTTCGCGCGTGCAAACTACAGTCGAGTCGGTTGTCGCCCCGCTTTCGATGGGCATTTCAGGCGGACTATTACTGCTATTCACGGCACTGTGGAATCTGACGCCGTTGCAGGCGGTTTATATTCTGGCGGTCATTCTGGTGGGCTGGTTGTTGATGGGCATTCTATTGGGGCGGCAATATTACGGTGCGCTGCAAAATGCGCTCGACAGGCGCTATTTGGATGGCAGTGAAGTTGATATTTTTGCTGAAAGCGCTGGTCTGGCCGCACTGGAAAAACATCTCCAAAGCGAAAATCCCAGGGATATTCTATTTGCCATCGAGATGCTGGCACAAAACGACCCGGCAATTTTGGTGAACGCCTTGCCCCATTTGTTGACCCATGCTAACGCAGCGGTACGTCTGACAGCTGTTCAGCAGCTTACATCTCAGAATGAGGATGCGTTGCCCTGGTTGGAAGTGTTAGCTCAAGACGTATTGCAACCCATCGAAGTACGCGCAGCAGCTTTGCAACGCCTCGCCAGTATGGGGGAATCCGCCGCGCAAATATTGCCAGCGTATTTATCGGATTCCAATATTGAACTCCGTTTCGCGGGGGTGGTGGGCGCGTTACAAAGTCATTCGCTTGAAGTCATTCTCGCAGCCGGTGATATTTTGTCCGCGGCGCAGAACGACTCATCTCCGGAAATGCGTTGTTTTGCTGCGCGGGTTATTGGCGCCGTTGGTAATGTTGGATTCCATCGAAATCTACTATCATTACTCAACGACTCGGAGATCATCGTTCGACAGGAAGCCTTGCGGGCTTGCCAAAACGTCCATCATGCGCAGCTCTGGCCGTTGGTACTGGATGCGCTTCACTCGGCGGATACACGCTCCGAGGCGCGCAAGGCGCTGATCGCTGGAGGCGAAAGCGCGTTGCCTGTGATTGCCGATAAACTCCATCAGGTGGATGCTGCGCCCGTGACCCATGACTTGATCCGTATATGTGGTCAGATCGGCGGCCCGCGCGTGAATCCGATTCTACAAACGTTGATCGCTACTCCGCGCGAGCGCGTGCGCAGCGAAGTCTTGCACGTATTGGCGCGCAATCACTACCGGGCTGAACCAGAGATGCGTCCTGCTATTTTTGAGCAGGTAGATGCTGAAATTGCAGCGCTAGGCCAACTCGTTCAGATGTCCATTGAGTTGCCGAACCAACTCTCCCATGCAGTTCAGCCATTGAGCGGCATCCTGACTCAAATGCGCGCGCGCGGGCGTGTGCGCATCTTCAATTTGCTGGCCCTGGTGTACGACGCACAAGACATCCTGCGCGTGCAGACGAATCTTTTATCCGAACAAAAAGACAAGCGCGCCAATGCCACCGAAGTGTTGGATGTGATTCTCTCCCAGGATCGGAGATTGCGCGATCGCCTGGTACCAATGATTACCGCACAAACAATAGCAGACCTGGCGAAACATTTTTCTGCTCCTGCGAGTGGGATAGCGGAACAGCTACGCGCTTTATATACGCAAGATAATAGCCAATTGAAGAATAACTGGTTAGCGGCCTGCGTGCTCTACGCGCTTCCGCAACTGGCTCCTGAAGCTGCCAATACAATTCTTGAATCTGCTCGGCAGCATCCGGAAGAGATAGTGCGCCAAACCGCTCAGGGCGTGTTGTGTAGACATAATACGGTTGATGGAGATTTCCCCATGATGCTGACAATTGAAAAAGTGCTGATCCTGAAAACGGTGAGTATTTTTGCTGAAACGCCGGATGATTTACTGGCAGAACTGGCTGTTTATCTGGAAGAAAGGGATGTTGCTGCCGGGCAGGTGATCTTCGAAAAGGGCGATCCGGGTGACAGCATGTATATTATCGTTGCCGGCAAAGTGCGTGTGCATGATGGGGATCGCACATTGAATGAACTCAGCGACCGTGATGTATTCGGCGAAATGGCGCTCCTGGATCCGGCCCCCAGGTCTGCTTCGATCACGGCAAGTGAAGATACCCGCCTGTTGTGTTTGGATCATGATCCATTCTACGAAGCCGTAGATACTCGTTCTGAAATTGCTCGTGGTGTTATCCAGGTGCTTTCTCAAAAAATGCGCGGTATGATCGATGAGGAATAATCCCAAGACAAGGGTGTGGGGTATCTACGATTGCAATCGTGCAAGCTCTAGGAGATTCTAAAGTGTTGAACTTTCTGAGTCGTTTGAAAGTAAAAAATAATTTAATGGTTATCATGATTTGTATTGTGATGATTGGTTTGGCCCTCGCTGGGTGGAATATCTATTATCTGATTCAAATCAATAACCAAACGAAAGAAATTCGAACAAACAACGAACAAATTTCCAGACTTGAAGCGAGCCGATTGCTTTTTCAACAGTCGGTTGTGGATCTAAAAAATTATTTACTTACAAATGATAAAAACCTGCGCGTGAGCTATTCAGTCAGCTATGCACAGATCAGTCAGGATATGGATTATCTGTTGCTGCAAGCAGGCGCAGGGGAAACGCAAGAAGATTTACAGTATCTTCAGACGGCATTAGGTGCATATAATGATGCGGCATTAAAAATGTTTAAATCCTGGCAGGTGCGGGATATTGAAAAGGTTGCTTTCATAATGCCCACCGCCGACAAAAATGCGTCGGCGGTTTTGTCGCAGTTTGATACCATGGTTTTTGCAGGTCAGGTTTCTCTTCGGGCTGAGAGTGTTCAAATAGACCAGCAAGTTCAGCACACCATTATTGGAAATATTGTGGGGATGTTGTTAATATCCATATTCTCTGTTTTTGCTGCCATTATTTTGAATCAGATCGCCGAACCGCTGCTTTATTTGACCAATGCTGTCGTTTCTTTCGAAAATAATGCTTATCAGGATGATTTGTTGGGTGAATATGTCCGTGGTGAAAATGAAATGGGGCAATTGGCACGCGCAATACAGAGTATGGCGGGCTCGATAACGCGCTCTGTCGAAGAAAAAGAACGCTTTTTGGACGCCGCCAATCGCTTTGTGCCTACCGAATTTCTGGAGTTTCTGGACAAAAGTGACATTACCGAAATGAACCTGGGTGATCATATTAGCGCTGAAATGGCGATTATGTTTTCCGATATTCGTTCTTTCACAACTATGTCTGAGAAAATGACCCCGCAAGAGAATTTTGATTTTGTGAATGAATATCTGATGTTGGTCAGCCCGTTGATTAAAGAGCATCATGGCTTTGTGGTCAAATTTCTGGGGGATGGCATGATGGCAATCTTCCCCTATGGGGTGGATGATGCTATTCTGGCGGGAATCGCCAAGCAGAAATTGTTGAATATATATAATGCGAAACGCCTTGCGAATCAGCAACCGCCCATTTCGGTTGGGATTGGCATCCATAGCGGCGGTATGATGGTGGGTATCGTTGGCGAAGCGCGCCGGATGCAGGGGGATGCTTTTTCAGACAGTATCAACCTGACAGCACGGGTTGAAGGGCTGACGAAATTCTATGGTGTTTCACTCATCGTCACGGAAGAAGCGCTATCGCAAGTTGCTGATCGCTTATATTATCGGTCTCGTCTTTTGGGTAAGGCCCAGGTGAAGGGCAAACTTCTGCCGTTGACCTTGTATGAGCTGTTTGACGGCGATCCTCCCAATTTATTTTCGCTGAAGATTGAATTTCTGGATTTGTTTGAGCGTGGACTAGGCGATTATATCGCCGGAGATTTTTCAAAAGCGCGCCAAAATTTTGAGGCAGTTCTGCAAATTCATCCTGAAGATAAGGCGGCTGCGTATTATCAGCAGCGCTCGCGGGATATGGCTAAAAAGGGTGCGCCGGATGGCTGGCAAGGCGTAGAAATAATGACACAAAAGTGAGTTGGGTATCATGAAAAAAATCGGGTACGCATTTCAATCGCTTTTTTCCTTGGGGGCTTTTGGTATGTTTCTGACCTTGTGTGTTTTGTTGTTGTCTTGGTCGGTATACCGAATTTATGATTTTAACCAGTCTGTAGAGCGTATTTTCGAACTAACTGACGAAATTAAGTTATTTGCGTCCGTGGAATCTAGCCTGCTGGGACAGCAATTAGCCGAGGAAGCCGTGGTTGGTGTATTGTTGGCGAATACGCCTTTTGGCAACCGTGACGAATTGGATGCCTGGTTGCAGGCCGTCGCTGATTGTCAGGATGCGGCTTGTCTGGCGGCACTGCAAGAAAATTGGATCGCTGCCGATGCTGGGGATGACATGGGGAATCTCCTGGTTATGGCGGGAGTTTCATACGATAGCGCGCAAAATTATTGCACAGAAAACCCTGATATGCTTGGCTGTTCAGAAATATTGCTGGGTTATGATAATCTTTATGCCTATTGTGATGCATATCCCGGATCACCGGGCTGCGAACAACTCTTATCCGGTTATGGCAGCCCTCTGGATTACTGTGATGAATATCCTCAATCGCCGGGTTGCGCAGAGTTGGTGGCTGGCTATGAACGTGTGCAAGATTACTGCGAAGTGTATCCCGATTCGTCTGGATGCTCACTGGTATTATCTGAACAATTTACCGAAGAAAATTTCGAGAAATTGGTGGCACTGGAAGCAAAGGCACAACGGATGTTGGAGGAAGCGCTGAACGCCGGCGCTGGATCAGCATCTGGCTCCTCAGGAGGGGATGGAATCGACCTGCCGGGTTTCGAAGATTTGCCAGATATGGAAGATTTACCAGATGTGGAAGACCTACCGGTTGAGATTCCTGATCCGGGTGGTGGATTGCCCGATTTTTAGTGATCATTAGGAAAGAATTCATCTTGGGCTAGATGGAGTAATTAATGTTGTTTCGCGAAAATCGTTTTGCAAAATGGACGCTAGCAGCTCTCCTTACGATAGGGGTTGCTAGTTTTGGCAGCGTCTTGCTGCCGCCAATCCATGCGGCCAATTTTCCAACGGACAGGTTTCTTACAGCGGGGCAAAATGGCGATGATCCAACGCCAACTCCCACTATTTTTCCGGAAGAATATAATCAAGACATCGAATTTTTCTCAGATTCTTTTAAGGCCGAAATAGGGAATTTTGAGCAAAATTCAGCGCATATTTGTAGCGCGCTGACAAATCTGTCGTATGAGGACCCAGTTTATGAAAGACAAATCGAAATCGATGAAGTCAGCCAAATCTGTCAGCAACTGCTGACAGTCCAGGAATTTAGCCAATTATTAGCCAGCGAGCTTGAATACCTGGTGAACCATCCGGCTACAAAACCGGAACATCTCGAGCAGTTATTAACCCTGCATGATAGCTATACATTGACTTTCAGCCAATTATCCAGTGCGATTGAATCATTATTGAATAAATCTCCAGACCGTCAAACTTTGTTCGAGAATTTGGTTGAACCCCAGTTCTTATCTGAGTTTATGGGGCTTCTTGACACTACTGCATTACAGAAACAACAAATCCAGGAACAAATAAACGCCATAAAACTGGGTCTTGAAAGAGAATTACATCAGGCTCTTCAAGAAAGTATTATAAGTGTGCAAAATGCGGTCTTAATCGGTGTAGCCAGCCTGGTATTTTTGGCGTTGATAACGACCGGGGTGTTCATAAAAACCGGGCGGATCACTGCGCCCATTCTGGCTCTGATTAATGCTGTGGTTGCATTGCAGGGCAATCAATATCGCCCCGGATTAATATCTGATGTGATTTCACGCAAAGATCGGTTAGGGCGCGCGGCGCGTGAATTTGATGTCTTCGCTCGTGAAGTGATATCAAAAGAAACACAATTACAACAAGAAGTAACCGTATTACAAGAGAAAGAACGGCAAGAACGACGCCAAAAATTAAATTTCACGCATCAAGTTCTTGAAGAGAGTTTTCGTGGAGAGCAAGATGAAGAATAAGCGGCGCACAAACTTGCAATCCTGGTTGTTTATCCTTAATGGTATTGTGGCAATCGTCAGCGCGTTGGCTATTAGTGTGTCTATTTTGTATTTATTACAAATGCAGCAAGAAACCCAGAATATGTTTCTGCAAATCGAGAAACTCGAAGCCGCCTACCAGGCCGAAACCTATTTGCAGAAAATGGATCTTTCCCAACGAGCTTTGTTAGATCGTTTCGACGAGAATGGACAAAGTACCTTCGAAGAATACAATGCCCTCCTGGATTCTTTTTTGGCGCGCGAATATATCGCTTCAACTTTGCCGCAAGAGCAACAGATATTGGAAAGCCTTCTCCTGGAAAAAGAAAATTATGACCAGCTTTATGCAAAGACGCTATCGGAAAATGAGAAAGGCAGAGAGAATATTAATTACCCGGTTTATGCCGGTCTACGTGGCAGTATGCAGCAAAGTACAGAGACGTTGTATGCACAAACGAGTCAATTGCTGGATTTAAATAATGAACTTACCCTTGCCGCCAATGCAGAGGCAGTGCGTTATGCTCAAGTTTTAATGCAAATTGGCCTGGGCGCGTTCGTGTTATTTATTGTAATTAGCTTAGTTGTGGTCGTGTTGGTATCCAGTCGCGTTTATCAACCAATATTTCATATTTCAGCGGCCATTTCCGCTTTGCGAGAAGAACGTTTTGATCCGGAAATACTTAACCGTATAGCTCAACGAACCGATGAAATGGGAAAACTGGCCGAAGTATTTCTGAATATGGCTGCTGAAATTGCTGTTCGCCAGGCAGATTTAATCTCTCAGGCAGAAGTTTTCACCATGCGAGAAGAACAGCAAAACTTGGAAAATTGACGACTACTGGCGGTGAGGGGAGTACGCCCGACGGATCAGCCGAACAGCCTGATACAGGTTCTCAAGCAGATAGCCACGCTCTAAGGATTTCCACTCATCAAATATGTTATGGATAGAAAACCGACCTCTCTCACAAAAACATCCCGGGAGCTTTTAGCGAAACGGAAAACTCACTATCTATTCACATTCCTGATTGTTGCTGCCTGTTTTACGTGTGCCATTTCGGGCTATGGTGGCAATGAATTTATCAATACCACCAACACTCGGCTACAAGATGAGCCAGCCAATGCCGCGGCCCAAATACCCCCGCAAGAATTATGGCTGCGTCCCGCGGATGGAATGCCAATGCGTTATATCCCCGCGGGCGAGTTTCAGATGGGCAGTACGGAGGCCGAAATTGAAGCTGCACTTGCATTATGCCGGGAGCACTATCCAATTTGCAATCGCTGGTATTATGCCAGAGAAGGCCCTCAGCATCCCGTTTCTCTGGATGCGTTCTGGCTGGATCAAACCGAGATCAGCAATGCTCAATATCGGCTTTGTGTAGATGCTGGTATTTGTGTCGAACCGCTGACCTGTAAAAAGGGAGCGCCGACGTATGCCGACCCGGACAAAGCTGAACATCCGGTAGTTTGCGTCAGTTGGGATGAAGCGCAGGAATATTGCACATGGGCAGGAGCGCGATTGCCGACCGAAGCCGAATGGGAGTATGCGTTTCGCGGCGAAGCTGGGGTGATCTTCCCGACAGGCGGTGAATTCGATGGCGCTAAACTCAACTACTGCGATGCCAATTGCAGCGAATTACATGCAGATTACCGCTTTGATGATGGATACTCGCAGACCGCGCCTGTGGGGAGCTACCCTCAAGGGGTAAGCTGGTCGGGTGTGCTCGATTTGGGTGGCAATGTATTTGAATGGGTGTCCGATTGGCTGGCTGATTATTCTCCCGCGGCTGACACAAACCCTGCTGGCCCATTAGCAGGAAGTGAAAAAATCGCGAAAGGATGCAGTTGGTTTTCTCCCCCGGCCTATTGCCGGGGAGCATTACGCCCGTCCATTAATCCAGACACACGTTTCAATTATTTAGGCTTTCGCTGTGCCGCTTCTCAAACTCAGGAAACCGAAACAGATACAGCCATCGTTTCGAATATAATCGCAGTGCCAGCGGGTATAGCTCCGGTAATGGATGGGACCTTGACCTCCGGCGAATGGGATGTAGCCCGCATTGAAGCTTTTGCCGATGGTAGTGAATTATTCTTGATGCATGCAGATGGCTACCTCTATTTGGGTATCCGCGCCAACACGCCCGAAATGATTGCGGGCAATGTTTTTATCCAGCGTGATCGTGATATTTTGATCCTGCATTCATCCGCTGCGCTGGGGACTGCCATCTATCGGCAAGCTGATGATTATTGGCTACAAGCTCAGGATTTTGATTGGCAATGCCGTCAAACCAGCAGCAGTGATGCCGCCAGGGCAGAGCGTTACGTTTTCCTTCAGGATGAAGGTTGGGTAGCAGCTAATTCTCGTATGGGAACCCCCGAAGAATTGGAGTATCAACTCGAAATTACAGATCAACCCCTGCGCCTTGCGGCGAGCTTTCTCAGAGCATCGAATCCCACTAAAAAAATCCCCTGGCCTGCAAATCTGGAAGATGATTGCATCAAACCAACGCCGGGCGGGTTTCCTGAGCAACTCAATTTTCTGCCGGAAAAATGGGCTTTATTGGAGTTTTCGCACTAATTAGGTGTTAGCGGGAAATATGAAACTGATCATCAACATCAATTGCCACAACGAAGAGCAAACCTTGCCGCAGGTTCTTGAAAGCATCCCCAGGGAATTGCCAGGTATCTCGAAAATTACAGTGCAAATCATTGATGATGGCTCTACTGACAAAACCGCCGAGATTGCCCGGCGCTACTGTGCAAAACTCATTCAGCACAAGCGAAATCGCGGACTTGGCCATGCCTTCAAAACCGGCGTGGAAGCAGCCATATCCAGCGGGTGCGATATTTTTGTGAATACAGACGGCGACAATCAATACCCCGCTGCCTATATTCCCGACCTTATCCAGCCAATTCTCGATTCCCGGGCCGATATTGTCATAGGCAACCGGAAACCGTGGGCGCTCCAACATTTCAGCTTTATAAAACGTTTTTTCCAAAGGGTGGGAAATTTTCTTGTCAACCAACTGATTGACACACCCATTCCCGATACGATTTCGGGTTTTCGCGCTTACTCAGCCTATGCGTTAATGCGGCTGCAACCGACAATTGGCTTTTCATACACGCTCGATACGCTTGTGCAGGCAGCCAGAAAGGGATTACAAATTTTGTCGGTGCCGATCAACGTCAACGTGCCAACGCGGTCGTCTCGTTTATATAAAAATATTTTTCAGTATATTTTCCGCTCCAGTCATAATATTCTGTGGGTCTATATTGTGCATGAGCCGTTTAAAACCTTTAATACAGCCGCCTTGTTTTTTCTGGCTCCAGCTGCTTATCTTTTGGTGCGCTTTTTATCATTTTATTTTCACGGACAAGGCGGCCATATCCAGTCCCTGATTATCTCAGCCATCGGATTTTCGTTGGCTGGTATTCTCTTTAGCCTGGGGGTGATTGCCAAATTGGTAAGCTATAACCGCAATTTTGTGGAAGAGTTATTATTCCAAGAAAAAAAACGTAGATGGGAGGCAGCTCGCTCAGATCGTGGATAAAATCTCCCCCCGCAATGAAGTGGTTCTTCCCGTTGCGATTAGTGCTTTAAAAAGAAAAGCGCCCTGGTTTACACCAGGGCGCTGAAGAGCAAAGTAGTACTTTATAAACCTTTGACGAGCAGGCCGGCTGCCAAAAGAACGAAGCCAACGACCACAAACCAAAAGGCCAAACCTGATACAACGGGGATGCTAACAAAACTGCCAATCAAGCCCAGGGCTGCCAGCACAACAGAAATATAGAAAGTAATGTTCTTTGGTGGATTGAGCTTCATAATTATTTCTCCTTTTGAATAATAATACGGGAAGGAAATTGTCGGTTATTAAAACCCTATATCAGCATATAAGTTACGCAAAGATTTGTCAAATTTGAAATAATTACAACAAATTCGGTGGCAGAATACTAGAATCAATATGGGTCAGGATATTATCCTGACCCATATTGATTCTAGTAAATATTTAGATAAAGACGATCTGCGCACCTTCAGTCATATCCATGAAATCGCTCGCGGTGACAATTCCCTGAACACCATCAACGAAATCATCCATGCTCTGGCCGAACATATCTACAGACATCTTGCACGCATACAAATTCGCACCGCCATCAACGAGCATTTCGATATACTCGTCAACCGGGGGGGCCTGCACTTCGGCAATCTTTTTCTTCATAAACCAGGATGTAAACGCAGTCATGCCGGGTATAATGCTCAGGATATTGGGAATACCCAGATTTCCAGTTGGCAATCCCATCAAGCTCATTTTCATGCTGGTTTTCGTAATCGGAGAAAGCTCAAGACGTTTCTGCCGTTTCTTGTTGATGATATCCATGCCCCAGAAGGTGAAGAAAATGGTCACGTCGATGCCATTACCAAGCGCTGCCCAGCCCATTACCAACGCCGGGTAGGCCATGTCCAGATCACCTTTTGAGCAGATGAAAGCAATATGTCGGTTTTCGTTTGTCATTTTTAATCCTTTTATATGGTGCAATTTCTATTGATTAGGCGGTTATACACAGCCTTCAGGTTTTCCAAGTCCCGAAACTTTAGCAACTTTCTTGGCGGGACCTTTTGGATAAAGCGCAAACAGTTCTTTTGTGGAGATCCCCGTCCCTTTGGTGATCTGGCGCAATGTAGGGGCTGCGCCGGAATCCTCCGCGGTGGCGCGGCAGAACTCGATGACTTTCCAATGCTCGGGGGTCAGTTCCGCAATGCCTTCGCCCTTGGCGATTTCTGTAGCAATTTCCTTGCTCCACTGACCTGGATCAGTCATGAAACCTTCTTCGTTGATATTAACATTATCTAAGACAGACATAATTTTCTCCTTTAGTTTTGTGTGTTGGATTGAGCATCTAGTGCTTTGAGTAAATTGATAAGTCGTGCCATGCCGCGGCGGACTTTGGGGTTGCCAAGCTCACGCAGCAATGCCCAGGTGGAAACCTCACCATGATCAGGAATGTCTTCCTGGATGGCACCCACCGCATTATTTGCCAGAGCCATAATCTCAGGCTGGGTCATATTGCGAACAGTGTTTAGAATAATCACAATATTGTCGCCCAGCGCCTGAACATCTTCCTGGCTAAAATCGGTGACGATGCGCTCGACAATTCGCCAACCTTCGCGAGCAAATTCAAAATAACCATTGCGTTCAAATTGGTCAAGCTGTTCGACGGCCACATTGAAGACTTGCTTGCCGAGTAACTCGGCTTCGTCCGTCACGCCCATCAGGGCTTCGATGCGGTCTAACATGCCCAGCCAAAGATGCGTGTTGCGGATGACTCTTTTGAGCAGGAAGAACAGGTCTTCTACCGCGAATTCGGTGCCAATCTCTGCCAATTCGTCGATGGTCAGTTTAATCATGTGATTGACCATCGGAATGACATCATTCTTCAGCTCTTCGAATTCCTGCAGTCGTTTCTGTTGAATTACAGCATACGAAGTCAGCGCAGCGACCTGTTCGGTCAGCGCGTCAATTTTTTGGTGAAGTAGGGCCAGATCATCAGCCATATTGTGCTCCTTTTAGGCCCACTTACCGGCCATCGTCATCTGGGATTCAAAGGGCATTTCGCCGCCTTTGAGCAAGATATTCCAGTAAATCCAGCGGAAGGCCATCTTGCCCCAGTGATTAGCAGCCGATTCCTTAAGTAATGAGAATGGCCCAAATCCGGGCAGCGGGAACTTGCCGGGCAGCGGTTCGACATCGTAATTGAAATCAATCAAGATGCCTTTTTCAAAACCCGATTCAATATAGCAGTTGGCATGCCCGTCAAATTTTGGCAGCGGTTGCAACCCTTCCATGTGACGTAAGATATTCTCAATCATTACATCCAGCATAAAGTGCGCCACCGATCCGGCTTTGGAGGTGGGAGCGTTTCCGGCATCGCCAATTACCCAGATATTTTCCCATTTGTCCGATTGCAGTGTGTGTTTGTCAATCGGAATGTAGTTAAGTTCGTCGCCCATGCCAGAGCGTTCGATGACCTCAGACCCCATATTGGTTGGAATCGTGATAAGCAAGTCGTAATTGATCTCGCGCTCATCCCATGAACGGATGACTTTTTTCTCGTTGTCCACGGCTCCGATATTGAAATCCGGCTCCAGGATGATACCTTTTTGCTCCAGCATATCGCCCAGAACAGATGAAGCGCGCGGTTTGGTGAAAGCGCCATCGAGCGGGGTAGCAAATACGATTTCAACATCGTCGCGAATGCCGCGCTCGTGGAAAAACCAATCGGCAAGGAATAAAAACTCAAGTGGAGCGACCGGGCATTTGATGGGCATCTCGGTGATATTCAATACCATACGCCCGCCCTTCCAGAATTTCAGGAAGCGGCTCAATGCGGTAGCGCCTTCGATTGTATAAAAATCGAATTTATCTTCGTACCAACCATCCTCAATCATGCCTTCGGTTTCTTCAGGATGAGTCTGCGTTCCGGTGGAGACAACCAAATAATCGTAGTTGATCACTCGGTTTTCTTTGGTCAGTTTGACGCGATTTTGGTCGGGTTCAATAATCTCGATATCCGATAGAATGAATTCGACATTATGGGGGATGAAATCCCGTTTGGGTTTGACAACATCACTAGGGCTGTAAATGCCGAAAGGGATAAACAAGAACCCGGGCTGATAGTAGTGGGTCTCATATTTATCGACAATGATGATGCGCCATTCGGAAGGGTCAAGCTCGTGGGCCATTTTGTTGGCGACCATTGTGCCACCGGTGCCAGCCCCGAGAATTAAGAAAGTCTTCATATGGAAACTCCTGTATGGATATTAATATAACTGTTGCTAAACGGATTCTGCAAGTTCACTCTGGTCTTGCAAGCGGCTGGCGAGTACAGCGCGTAGTAAGTCCAGGGCTTCGATAATTCGTTGATCGCTAAGCGAATAATAAACGGCTTGTCCTTCACGCTGTGCTAATACCATTTGACGCTCGCGTAACACCTTTAGATGGCGCGACACCGTGGGTTGGGGGATATTGAGTACCTCGCCAAGCTCGCCAACATTGTGCGGTTTTTCGTGAAGGGTGTATAAAATCAGAATTCGGTTCGGGTCCGCAAGCCCGTTACAGATTTGGGCATGTAAACGATTGATTTCTGCTCGTAAAGATGACATATATTTCTACCTGTTTCAACTTATGAAGCTATGCGCCTATTTGAATAAGGTAAGCATACTTTAACAGAGCCTGCATAGTTCACTAAGTGATGTAAATCACAATACGAGGAGATGAATGTAATTTAGATATATTATGTCAAATTACAGCAAAGTTAATTTTGTCAGTTAAATGTCACGAATGGGGCATACTATTCGTGTTTGGCGTATAATTACTTGAGCATCTCGCGCTAGAAAAAACGAGAAATGAGATAAGTACATATGATTGAGCTTACACGTCTTAAAACATTTATCTATGCGGCCGATGAACTCAGTTTCTCTGAGGCCGCGCGCCACTTGCATATAACTCAGCCCACGGTCAGCCACCATATTAAGGCGCTGGAAAAAGAACTAGATGTTCAATTGTTTGATCGTACTGGAGCAGGATTGCGCTTGACCGAGGCTGGGCGTTTGCTTTTACCCTGGGCAAGAAAAGTGCTACGCGATTCGATTGAACTTAAAGGGATGATGGACGCACTACATGATGGCGTAGTTGGTGATTTGCGAATTGCGTGTAGCACTACCGCTGGGAAATACGTTCTGCCTCAATTAGCAGCGCGTTTTTCGCAGCGCTACCCGGGTATTCAGGTAAGTATTTTGCGTTGTACGCCTGAGCATATTGTTCCCCGATTGCTGGATGGCGAAGCCAACTTGGGCGTTGTCAGTTACGAAATGTATTCAGAAGAGATGGAATTGCAAGAGTTCTTTGAAGATGCTATTACAATGGTAGTAGCTTCAGATCACCCTTGGGCTTTGCGTTCATCAATCCAGCCTTCAGAAGTGATTGGCGAACCGATATTAATGCGTGAAGAAACGGCAGGAACGCGGCGGGTGGTGCTATCGGAATTGGCGAAGCATGATATTAGCCTAGAAGATTTAAATATTTTCATGCAATTAGGTAATGCAGAAGCAATTGTGCGCACCGTCGCGGCTGGATATGGGATTTCATTTGTCTCGTCATTGGCGACTGAGTGCCTCTTAGAGAGTGGTAAGGTAGTTAGTGTTCATGTTGAGGGATTGGAACTTAGCCGCAAAATTTATATGGCGCGCAAACGTTTGGCACCCCCACATCGACCACAGGAGGCTTTCTGGGGATTTGTACATGATTCTGCAAATTTAGATTTGCTTCAGTTAGCCGATGCCCGTTAAAAAGACGAGGCTCCTTTCCAAACGTGGAGAGGGGCCTCGTTTATATGGAATTAATTGTCGCCTTAGGTGATAGGTGTTTCTTTATCCTTGTTGCAGCAATACATCCAGATAGCAGCAAAACCAACCACAAAACCGATGGCCACGCCTGCTATCAATGCGGTGATGATAAATAAACTCATTGCCTCCTCCTTCATCAGAATGTAAATGTCTGTGCGGCGCCTTCGATATCCATCAAATATGGCGGAGCCTTTTTTATCAGGATGCGCTCATCGCGCAAATCTTTGGGGGAGATGCCCTTATTTTCCAGAGCCAACTCACAGAGCACGATCTCGCCACCCAAGTCCAGAATATCGTTGAACAACCCAACCGGGTTGGGCAAACCTTTGGGGGTGCCGAGTTTTTCCAATTCCCCCTTGAGAACCCATTTGGCGCCAGCAGGGCAGATGAAAACATGCACCTCATAATCCAGACTCAGGCCCGATGTTGAGAATATCAACGTTGGCATGATGCTGGCGGGTGTATCGCCATTGCAGACAATCGCCATTTTTTCCACGCTAATCTCCTTTTGCTAATTGTTTTGCGGTTTCACAAAAATCAGGTAGGCAGTAAGCCAGGCACCTAATGCAATCGCGATCGCGGCTACAAAAGACCCAATGGAAAGCTGGGGAATGCCACTCAAGATATGGGTGACATTGCAACCGCCCGATGTGACGGCTCCGAAGCCCATAATCAGACCGCCTAAGAAGGCCTGGCCGATCATGGCCGGTTTGGGGAAGCGGAACTTGAATTCGCCCGCGATCAAGGCGGCGATGAAAGCGCCAATGACGATCCCCAAGACCATTGCGGCAATCCAGTTGACGGCCTGGTCTTCGACTCTTAGGATGACCACCTTGACCCATTGGATCCAGCCTGCGGTGATGCCTAGGGGATAATTGCGGCCGGCAGCAGCGGATACAGGGAAAGAAATGATGCCCACGATGCCAATTGCAATTCCGGTAGTCAGCCAGTTCCAAGGCCTCTTGAAAAAAGACACTGATTTGTTGACAGCCAGATCATCAGCCCCATTTTTGCGGGCCATCAGATACCAAATCGCCCCTGCCAGCAGGGCGATGATCAAAGCTAAAATCCAATAGGGCACGCCGAGAATATTCGCCAGGGTCAAATTTGCATCATCTGCTGTCTTTACGATGGTGCTGGTTTGCAAAGAATCTTTGATTGGCTTCAAAAATCCCATTGCGGTCAGGGTTCCGGTTGTAGCCAGACCGATGACGGCGGCCAGCGCACCCATCATGCCTTCACCCACCCGGTAGGTGATGCCGCTGGCGCAACCGCCAGCGATGACCATGCCGATGCCAAAGATGAAACTTCCCACCAGGTTTGCTCCCCAAAACAAGGGCTTGGGGTTGATAGTTATCAGCCCGGCAGCGTCCATAATGGCAAAGCCTACCATTTCAACCAGGATGGCGATACCGACTGATTTGAGTAAAGTGTAATCTTGCAGTAAGGCAGTATCTCGAATTGCAGAATTCATACAGAAGCGGCCCCGTTGCATAACGAAGCCAAAGATGATCCCTACGATCAGACCAGATATTACGGCAGTAGTCATTGATAATCCTCCAAATATAGCTAGTGTTTTATTTGAGTCCGTATGCTTCAATTAACATGCGGTGGTTAGGTCCATCGATTTGTTCCGTCGACAAGAGCTTATGGCCTTGCTTCTTTAAATTGCGAGGAATCCGCTCGACAGACATCGGGTAATCCAGCAGCACTTCCAGGATTTCTCCCTTCCCCATCTTTTTGAGCGTGGTGATGGTATCCATATCGGGATAGGGGCAAATTTTTCCGCATACATCAAGGGTTTTTGTGGGGGTGATTATTTCTTCCATAAGTTTGTTCTCCAAAGTGTTAGTAGCTGAAGGCGAGTGATGCGCCTTCAATTTCGAACATGAATGTGGATGCCATCATGATTTCTACGCCTTCGCGCAAGTCTTCTGCGTTGATGTCATGAATGGGCATACCGAGTTCGCATAAGATTATGCGGCCATCAAGTACTTGAATGGATTCATACAGGTGTAGCGGATCGGGCTGGCCTTTTAGCCCCTGGAATTTCTCCAGTTCGCCCTTCACCAAAACTTTTGCCGCACCAGGCTGGAAGAACATGAACACTTCTTCCCCGCTCGTGGCGATGGAAGCCGCCATAACCAGCGCGGCCATGACGCTTTGGGCGTCGTCGTGGTTGAGAACAACCACCATTTTGCCAATATCTTCAGACAAAACTCACCTCCTAAATTAAGTGTAAAAAAAACTATATTTTTCTAATCGGCTGCTGCGGCTACTGCCCCAGCTAGTTCTCGGTTATGTTCTTCCGCTCTAACTTTGACCGCCTTGAAATAAATTGCCAGTGGACGGTAGTAGAGGTGTGCCCATTTGCCGAAGGGAACTTCGAGAATGAGCATCGGAGCGGTGAATGCCATGTGGATGATGTAGATGTAATAGGTTGGCAGTGGCAGCCCCATATAGCGGAAGATGTGCAGCAGGATGCCGGTGAGGGCGACTGCGAAGAGCAGCACAGGGAAGATCCAATCGCTGGCGTGCGAGAAGCGATGCGCTTGAATTCCCTTTTTAATGCGTCCCCAGAGGGCATATCCCGCGCCCCAAAGCAAGACGATAGTGGCGTAATAGCCGAGCCAACGCTGCGGATGGTAGAGCGGATAGATATTGTCGGTCTGGAACCAGGAGAGGAAGAAGATGATCAGCACGAGCATCAGCCCGTAGCCGCTGACAAGCAGCAGGTGGGTAATGCGGGCGATGCGTTCCTGCGTCATCTCTTTATTTTCAACATCTTCTTCTACGCAGGTATCCCATTCTTTTTGGGTCAGCCCGTGAACAATCAATTGCCAGGCTTCTGAGATATAAATTGAGAGCGGGATAGCGGTCTGATTGCCAGAAAGCATGACTTTCTTGTACATGGTCAGGATATTGCCGCCGATGAAGAGCAGCAGGAAGCCTGCCATGATCCAATCTGCCATGTGGACGACGTGGAGCGGGGCAAAGGTGTTGAGTTCCACGCTATCCGTCACCATTGGTCCGCTAAAGAAGACGAAAGCCAGCATGACGAGAATGGCAAGTAAAATCATCGAGCCGAATTCCCAGACTTTGGAGGTATAGAACTTTCCTGCCAGCCCCGTCCAATCGTATCGAGCGGTTAGCCAGCGGCGGGCAGCCATCATCGTTTCGCCAGGTTCTGCGCCTTTCGGGCAGGTCTCCGAACAATCGCCGCAGTAATAGCAGAGCCACGGATCGAGGCTTTGCGACATTCGTTCTTTATGCCCGATCTGTACCATGCGGATCATGTTGCGTGGAAAAGCGTATTCATCGCTGGTGAGCGGGCAGATGGCGGTACAGTTGCCGCAGTTGAAGCATTTCTCAACGCCGATTGCGCCGAATTTTTTCAATTCTTTCAGAAGAGTAGGGTCAACTCGAGTTGCCATTACGCTTTCTCCTCTGCACGTTTATACAAAATATATTCGCCACACATACCTTCTTCGGCGACCACGTCATATTTTTTTAGGGCAGTGATATGCCACAAAACCTGATGAGTGGGCATCTCAACTGCCACGGCGATCTCGGGCACGGTCTTGGGCGTATCTCGGATCGCCTTACAAATCTCACGATGGATGCGCTTATGCTCTTTGAGCAGAGCTTGAGTGTACTTTACGGTTACGCTATGTTCTTTGCGCAAGTTTTTTAGCATCTCAGCGCGTGCGCGGGCTTCTACTTTATTCATGCTGGCACCTCCATCAATTCCCATAGATCAAGGGCGATAGCGTCTACCATGGCATCGTATTGATCCAATGTCCAGCCTTGGATGTCGATAGCCCGATTCGGGCAGGCGCTCACGCATCCGCCACATCCCGCACAATTTGCAGGGGTGACGACAGCGCGTCTCACATCTTTTCCGTTGACGTTGACCGTTTCCATCGTTATCGCATCCTCGTACTTACAGACTTCGATGCAGTCTCCCGTCCCGTCGCATTTTGATGGGTCAACATAGGCAACAAATGGATCGAGTTGCACTTCTCCCTGCCCTAGCAAAACGGAAACTTTCACCGCCGCCGCCGAAGCTGCCGCAACACTTTCTTGAATAGTCATTGGTCCTTGCGCTGTGCCAGCCAAAATCACGCCATTGACGGCGGTCTCGACTGGTTTCAATTTGGGATGCACTTCTGCGAGGAAACGATCTACGCTGCGCGAGACTTTGAGCATTTTTACAAGGTCGTCAATTTGCGTTGGCAACATGCCGACTGCCAATACAACTAAATCAACAGGGACTTCCAATTCTTCGCCCCAGGTCAGATGATCTTTAGCGCGTACCAGCACGGGATGAGTATCTCCGGCAGGGGCGGCGACCACTTCGGGACGCTCGTTACCGTGGAAGCGCAGGAAGCGCACCATGCCTTCGAGAGCTTCTTGATAATAGGTTTCATGTCCACGCCCGTAGGTGCGGATGTCTTCGTAGAAATCGTAAATATTGGTGTCGGGGAAACGCTCACGTAGCTCGTTTGCCATGTGTAAAGTTGCCGTGCAGCAAACGCGGGAGCAGTAGTTGTTGACTTGCCCATCCGCCTGGGGTTTGTGAACGCCTTCGAGTTCTCGGCTGCCCACGCAATGGATCAGGGCGATGTCGTTAACCGCGCGTCCAGCCCAGGTCAGGGTGGGTGTCGTCTTATCCAATGCCAAATGGCGAATCAATTGGGGCAGCGTGACCACCTCGGGGAGTTCCTTGTAGCCATATTCCCCAAGGCGCGGTTCATAGGGTGTAAATCCGGTTGCCACGACGATTGCGCCGACTTTCAAGTCGAAATTCTTGGGTTCGTTATAAAAGGTGGTCGGCTGCCCATTGATGACAATCGGCTCGCCATCGTAGTTCTCCCAATCCACCGCGGGGGTGGGCGGGTAGCAGCCCGGATAAGCCTTGTAAATCACCTTGCGCTCGGTCAATCCATAATTGAAGGCATCGGGGACTTTTGGCATATTTGCATCCAGCACGGCTTCGGCAATATCTTCACGAATACCGCGCGATTGCTCTTGGATTTTGATTTGATAATCGCCCACATAACCAGAAACACCGGTCACTTCTGCTTGGGTAAAGATCGTGATTTTGGGATGCGAAACCACTTTTTGGATCAGCGTTTCTAGCGTGGTACAGGCATCTTCATCGGTTGGGAAAATCTTGCTAAGCTGCGCCATGCGTCCACCTAAAAAGGGTGATTTTTCAATCAACGTGACGCGAATGCCGCGCCGTGCTGTATCCAGCGCAGTGCGTAACCCCGCCACGCCGCCGCCGATGACCAGTGCGTGTTGTTCTGCCGCCAAGCGGATTGGCTCAAGCGGTTCGAGCAGCCGTGTTTTGGCAATGCCCGCCGCCATCAGATTCAGAGCTTTGCAAGTCGCACCATCACAGTCGCATTTTGAAACCCAGCTATCCTGCTCACGCAAACCAACGTGGTGGTAAAGATATGGATTCAGCCCCGCACGAGCCACTGTTCCCCGAAAAGTTTGCTCATGCAGCGAGGGCGCACACGCCCCCACAATCACGCGGTTGATACCTTTTCCGGCGATGTCTTTCTCTATCAGTGCTTGCCCCGCATCCGAGCACATCGACATATCTGTTCGCGAGATGACCACATTTGGCATATCGCCCATTACTTTTGAAACATGCTCACAATCAACCACATCACTGATATTTCCGCCGCAATAGCAGGTATAAACGCCAATGCGGATTTCTTCAGCTCTCTTTTTAGGATTGGTGGATTCAGACATGCGCCACCTCCATTTCTGTTTCTTCGGCTTGCGCGCCTGTGTCTGGAGCGGAGCGTAAGGTATGGATTTGGACTTGCTCCCGTTTTTCAGCCATATACGCTGCCGATTCCATTGCCGCTGCCCCCGCCATAACAATGCTGTCTACGATATCCATCGGTCCCGCCGCTGCGCCGGTTACGAAGATTCCTTCGCGATCGGTCACGCAAGGGGCGGAATTTGGCTCTGGCACATAGACAAAGCCATCATCCCCAGCCGGGATTCGGTAAATAGGCACAGTGTCGTAGCTCGGTAACATCCCCACCGAAAGAACGATCATATCGTGTGTCCGCTCAACGATTTTCGAACCGTTGTCAATAGCTTCCAATTTTACAACCGGGTTTTGATGTTCATCTTGTGTGATTTGCGCCACTTTGCCGCGTATAAATTCCACGCCCATTGCTTTGGCATTCTGATAGAACTGCTCATAACCCTTGCCAAAAGCGCGGATGTCCATGTAATAAATGGTGATGTCGGCAAGCGGTAAAGAGCCAGAGATGAGCATTGCTTGTTTGATCGCGTACATGCAGCACACGCGGGAGCAATACTCCACACCCAATGTTTGGTCACGGGAGCCAGCACACTGCACATAGGCTATCGAGTCGGGCTCTTTGCCATCGCCTGGGCGCAGGATGCGTCCATAAGGTCCCGTTGGAGCCAGCAGACGTTCCATCATCAGCCCATCAATTACGTTATGCAGTTCGCCCGCGCCATATTCTTTTTTGGCATCGCGCGGCGTGGTCTCAAACCCCGTTGCCAGAATAATCGAATCTGTTTGCAACTCGAAAGTTTCGGGCTGCTGGCCAAAGTCAATACAACCAACCGGGCAGGCTTTTTCGCATTTGCCGCAGAGGATGCAGTTTTCCATATCCAAAACAGCGATTTGCGGCACGGCTGTCGAAAAGGGGACGCGCACGGCGCGGGTTGCGCCCATATTTAGGTCAAAGGGGTTGCGAAGGTCAATCGGGCAGGCATATTCGCACATTCGACAACCTGTGCAAGCATCTGCGTCGAGGTAGCGTGGTTTTTGCAAAATGGTGGTCGTAAAGCCATCACCATTTTCTTCAACCGCCTGCACCTCGCAATAAGTGAAAAGTTGGATATTTTCGTGGTGGGCTACGGCCGACATTTTTGGGGTTGTGATGCAGCTACAGCAATCCAGCGTGGGAAAAACCTTGCTGAGGGCAATCATCTTTCCGCCGATGCTGGCTTCTTTCTCCACCAGCGCAACTTGGTAGCCTTGATCTGCAAGGTCTAACGCAGATTGCATCCCCGCGATGCCGCCGCCCATCACCAGAGCGTCAACTTGAAGAGTGTTCAAGGTAGTCTCCATATCACACCGCCACCGGGCTGGTCATCTCGTCGCGGACAAAACCGATCCCATCAAGTAATTTATCTATTTGCTTGACTTCTTTCAGGAAGGGTTTGGTGCAAACGGTGCAAATTGCTGCCAGTCGCAACCGACGAGTGTCAATGCCGCGCTCTTTCATCAGCGGATAAGTTTGGTTAACCAGCATGGCAGCTCGTTCGGGTCCGCCTTTATAGGAGCTGTCGGTGCCGCTGTACATCACTAAAATTGCGTCAATGCCCTGCTCGAAGCAGCGCATATAAAATTCTTCGGGGAACATACAGGGGCATAAAACGGGTAAGATATAGCTGTTCGTGGGGTAGTCAGCGTGCAACTGTCCCACCGAATCTGCGCCTGCGTAGCCTCCTGATATGGTCGCCAAAATTAGTATTTTAGGTCTGTGTCTTGTGGGGTTTTCTGCCATAAGGTTGTCCTTAATTGCGTGTTGTGTATGTGTAGGTGACAGTCACCTATTCGCGTCGTTTTAGGTGGCTGTCACCTCAACTTTGACACTACTTCAGTCGTTTAAGGAATAGTCGCTCGTAGCCATCGGCAACCAAATCGCCGAGATACTCATGCCCAACCTTCTGACACCAGCGCGGCATGTCGTTCTTGGTGTTGGGGTCGCCAGCCCAGATTTCAAGCACTTCATTTACTTTGACGCTGCCAATGCTTTTCTTGGCTTCTAGCAGCGGACCAGGGCAGGCCATAGCGCGCGCATCGACAATTTTTGCAGCTTCGAGTGTAGTTAGATCAGTCATTTTTAGGCTCCTTATTAAGTGGCTCTGAATATTGTGTATGTAGCATAATTGGACAGGAATCGGTTAACTCATTCTCGGCAATGCGATAGAAGATTGTTTTGCCATCCCGCCGTGCGCTGAGAATGCCCTTGTCTTTCATCAGGCGTAAATGTTGAGATGTATTTTGCAAGGAAATATCAAGTGTTTTGGCAATATCGCCGACCGACATCTCATCTTCGCCGAGTGTCCAAGCGATGAGTACCCGGCGTGTATTGCCAAAAATACTGCAAAAAGAAGCTCGCTTGCGGGCCAATTTTCTTACGGCTTCATCCATCAGAATTTCCTGAAAACAATCATCAAATTGCTTAATTGCGAGACTGTACAATATATATCGCCTTCGCCCCGAGTAAGTCAGTATGTAATGTCATCAGCGGTATAAGGATATTCAATAGCAACCAATAGATAATGTTTATAGTGTGATTGTTGGGGAACCGCGTCTCCACAACGCACAGTATGGGGGCATTCTGGTTTATAATAGGCATAGTGGTTTGGTGGCGTGCATATTACGGTAATATCCGTTCTTTATTGTTATCAAAGGAGGCATGGGGATGAAGAAACCGCGCGGGCTTAAAAACAGGGAAGTTCAACTAGATTTGAATCTGTACCGGGTGAGGGTGCCGATTCCTGCACTGGCGGATGTATCGCTGAGTGTGATTGATGTTTTTCCGGATGGGGCAGAACAGACCCTGGTGCTGGTGCATGGTTACGCGGGATGTGCTGAAACCTGGGAGTATCAAATTAACCATTTCAGCCATCAGTATCGGGTTGTGGTTCCTGATCTGCGCGGGCATGGTCAGAGCGATGCCCCCTTTACGGAATACACCATGCCCGAACTGGTGGCGGACATCAACGCCATTGCCGACGCGCTGAATCTGCCCGAAAAATTCGTGTTGGTGGGGCATTCCTTCGGGGGTTCGATCTGCGCCGAGTATGCCGCCGCACACCCCGAACGCTTGGAAAAGCTCGTCCTGATCGCCACCGCCGGGGAATATCCCCTCCCCAGGAGCGCAGCCTTGTTGTCGCGCGTCCCCGTAGCCGTATTCCAACCCCTTTGGAAATATCGCCCGCGCTGGAACGCCGAAGTCCATGTGATGAAACGCATGATGCTCAATAATCTGCGCAAGTGGAAAGGGTGGGATGTGCTGGCGAAAATCTCAACGCCCTCGCTGGTGATTACCGGCGAGCGCGATCGCTATTTTCCGCGCTGGGCTTTTGATCGTGCCAGCGAGGCTGTGCCCGGTGCCGAGGTGATGGATATTGGCGCGTCGAAACACAAGGTTCAACTGGAGCGCCATCAGGCGGTGAACCGCGCCATTGAACGTTTTATTCAACAGACCGATGAAGGGCGGCGGATGTCATGGCGTGAGCAGGGTGGTAAATCGCAACTGATGCGCAGCCGACCCTGGCTGAACAGCTATGGCAAATTCACACCCTTTACCTGCCCTATTCCACGTCAGCCTTTGCCACGTTTTTTGGAGATTGCCGCCGAGCAGGTGCCGAACCAGATTGCTACGATCTTCTACGGCTCAAAACTAACCTATCGCCAACTCGATCGGCGCGTTAATCAGTTTGCGCATGCCTTGCACGGTATGGGCGTGCAGCCCGGCGATCATGTGATGGTGGTCTTGCCCAATATGCCCCAGATGATGATGGCCTATTACGCTACGCTGAAGATTGGTGGTGTGGTGGTACTCTCGAACCCCGAAGCTGATGCCGCCCAGATTTTGAAACAAATCCGGCAGACGGATGCCAAAGTTCTGATAACGCTGAATGAATTTGGCGAGTTGGCGCGCGTCATCCAACAGCAGATCCCCCTCAAAGTGATTCTGGCCGATATTCGCACTGTACTTTCTGTGCGGGTTTATAAGCAGTTGATGGCGCGTTGGCAAGCCGCCGGTTTTCAACTGCACGAAGAAGCGCCTCCAGGGCTGGATTACTCCATGATGGATCGCCAAATGATGGACGCGCCCTGGGAACCGCCTGATTATCAGGCCGATTTTGACGATATGGCTGCAATCCTCTATACCAGTGGCACCACCGATGAGCCAAAAGGCGTTTGTCTGACGCACGCCAATCTGGTGGCTAACGCATTGCAAACTCGCCACTGGATTCCCGATGTGCAGTACGGTGAGGAGACTTTCCTGGCTGTCATTCCCCTGACGCACAGTTATGGCATGACCACGGCCATGAATATCCCCATTTGTATCGGGGCGACGGTTGTGCTGCTGCCGGTCTTTGAACTTGAACAGGTTTTGCAGCATATCCAGGAATATAAACCGACGATATTCCCTGGTGTGCCCTCGATCTATGCCTTGATCAATCAGGCTCCCGGGGTGCGCAATTATGGCCTGTCTTCGATTAAAGCCTGTATCAGCGGAGCCGCTCCGCTGCCAGTGGAAGTTAAGGAAGCCTTCGAGAAGTTGACGCGCAGCCGATTAGTGGAAGGATATGGCCTTACCGAGTCGGCGCCGGTGACCCATGCCAATCCGCTCAACGGCATGGACCGCGCCGGTTCGATTGGCATCCCCATCCCAAACACCGATGCGAAAATCGTCAACCTGGTGAGCGGAGAAGACCTGCCGCCGGGTCAGATTGGCGAATTATTGGTCAAAGGCCCACAGGTGATGCCGGGGTATTGGCAGCCGGATGCGCTTGCCGAGCCAGAAACTGTACTCGAAGATGGCTGGCTGCATACCGGCGATGTGGCTGTGATGGACGCTGACGGATTTTTTACCATTATCAGCCGCAAACGTGATACCATCATGGCCGGTGAGTTTAGTGTGTACCCGCGCGATGTGGAAGAAGTGCTCTACGAAAACAGCAAAGTGCTCGAAGTCGCCGTAGTTGGCATCCCTGCTGGCGCGGGCGGACAGAAGATCAAGGCGTTTGTTGTGCCGCGTCCGGGAACGAATCTTTCACAAGATGAACTGCTGGACTTGTGCCGCAAACGCCTGGAGGCGTACGCAGTCCCCTGGGAAATTGAATTCCGTGAAGATTTACCCAAATCATTTGTCGGCAAGGTGCTGCGCCGAATGTTGGTTGAAGAATAATATTATTGCCACAGAGAACACAGCGTGCATGGAGAAAATCTCTCCGCGTTCTCGGTGCGCTCTGTGGCTAAACCTGATGAACGCGTGACTGAAAGAAACTTTGAAAAACCAATGCTCCCTCGAATTGTGCAAATTCTAGCGATAACAACCCCAACGCTTCTTCTTATCTTTGGCGCGCTGGTCTGGTTGAATCCAGAGTGGCTGATTCCTCGTTTACGGCGCAGTTCGCCAGAAGTGCTATATTCTATAGAAACCCAACAACCGATTGTGGCAATGACGATTGATGACGGTCCCGATGCCGAAGATTCTCAAAAAATTTTGCGCGTCCTCAACGAGTATGATGCTCACGCCACATTCTTCGTCATTACCGATCATATTTCAGGTAACGAAGGCATACTCAGACAAATGATCGCCGAGGGGCACGAACTGGGCAATCATCTAACTGCCGATGAACCAAGTATCCAGCTTCCGATAGATGTATTTGAGGATAAATTGCTCCAGGCCGACCGCGTCCTCTCGCAATATGCTGAAACGCACTGGCTGCGTCCCGGTTCGGGCTGGTATAACGATGAGATGTTGGAAGTGATCGCGGAATACGATTATCAATGCGTTCTGGGTTCGGTGTATCCTTATGACCCGCAAATTAATATCCATTGGTTTTCGGCTTTTTACGTCTTGTGGAAAATAAAACCCGGTTCGGTCATCATTCTTCACGATCACGGCACGCGTGGCGCACGCACGGCCAAAGCGTTGGAAATTATCCTGCCCGCGTTGGCGCGCCGCGGCTATCAGGTGGTGACATTGTCTGAATTGGTGGACCGAAATGGCAGCCACCCCTAAAGCCGTGTGTTAGAATCGCATCAAATCATGAATCAGAATAACACCCCTTCGGTTGGCTTCTACATCCCGGCAGCCATCATACTCTCTATTGGCGGCTGGGGCGGGTTGTTGGCTGTAATCTACTATACACTGCCCACACTTGGCCCACGCTGGTTATTTTTCTTTTTATTGGTTTTGGGGGTCAGTGGTCTTGTACTTCCCATATCTGCGTACCTAAATCGCCGATTTCCGTCAAAACCACCGGCCACTGTGTTTACAGTTATCCGCGAAGCCCTTCTGGTGGCTTTTTTTGCAGCCGCGCTGATCTGGCTTCAGATTGGGCGCGTGCTCACACCGGCGCTGGTCATATTATTTGGGCTGAGCATTGGCGGGGTTGAATTGCTCATTCGTTTGCGTGAACGCAGCCGCTGGAATCCCTAATCACAACGCTCATGACTTCCGATCTGCGAAATCTTCCTTCGATTGATAAATTACTGAATGAATCCCAGCCGCAGGCGTGGATTTCTGAATATGGCCGTTCACTTACCTTAGATGCTTTACGAATAGTTTTGGATGATGTGCGAAAATCCGTTCTCGATGGGGGCGCCTTGCCTGAGGTGGATTCTATCCTCGGAGATGCTGAAGCGAAACTGCAAAATTGGGTTGCACCTACCCTAATTGGCCTGATCAACGCCTCGGGTGTGATTGTGCATACTAATTTGGGTCGCGCCCCTTTGAGTGCCGCGGCCCTCGCGGCGGCGCAATCGGTCTCGACGAGCTACTCGAATCTGGAATACGATCTCGACAAGGGCCAGCGTGGTTCGCGCCTGGCTCACGCCGCCGCGCTGCTAACGCGCCTCACCGGTGCAGAAGATGCTCTGGTGGTCAACAATAACGCTGCTGCCGTGCTGCTGGCGCTGAGCGCTCTGGCGCAGCGCCGCCGCGTGCTGATTGCCCGCTCGCAACTGGTCGAAATTGGCGGCGGCTTCCGTATCCCTGATGTGATGAAGCAATCCGGCGCAAAATTGGTCGAGATTGGCGCTACCAACCGTGTGCATCTGCGCGATTATCAGCAAGCCATCGACGAACAGCCCATTAAACTGGTGATGCGCGCCCATCGCTCCAATTTTGCCATCGTTGGTTTTACCACCGAACCTACTCTGGCCGAAATTGTGGGTGTGGCGCGTTCTGTTCAAATTCCTGTGTTGGACGATCTTGGCTCCGGCACGCTGATCGATACGGCCCAATATGGCCTGCTGCACGAACCCACCGTTCAGGAATCGTTGGCCGCTGGCGCCGATCTGGTCTGTTTTTCGGGTGATAAATTGCTCGGCGGGCCGCAGGCCGGCATTATCGTGGGGCGCGGTGATCTGGTTGCCAAACTCAAAAAACACCCTTTGGCGCGGGCTGTGCGCGCCGATAAACTGGCATTGGCGGCGCTCTCGGCAACGTTGTTGCACTATCTGAAAGATGAAGCCGAAAGCGAGATTCCCGTTTGGGGCATGATTTCCGCATCCCAGCCTGAACTACAAGCACGCGCCCAGAGTTGGGTTGCCCATCTCGGGCATGGTACGGTCGTCCCCGGCGAATCCACTGTGGGCGGCGGCAGCCTTCCAGGCGAATCCCTGCCGACTTCGTTGCTGGCGCTCGATCACCCTCACCCCGATAAATTGATGCAAAAATTGCGCGCTTTGCCTACACCCATTATTGGTCGCATTCAGGATGGCAAAGCCGTCTTTGACCCGCGCACGGTTTTACCGAATCAGGAAAAAATGCTGTTGGATTCTTTATATGACATCTACAACATCTGAAATTGTCGAAAAAGAATTATCATACATTGTTATGCAGGCAGCGCATGCTGTTCATAACTCTTTGGGACCGGGATTTTTAGAATCGATCTATGAACGCGCGCTGGCAATAGAACTTCAGTTACTGGGACATGCAATTGAGCAACAGCGAATTGTCAAGGTCAGCTATCGTGACCAAATCGTCGGCGAACATCGCATTGATCTGGTTGTTGACGGAAAAATCATCCTGGAATTGAAGGCTGTATCAGAAATTATTCCTATTCACAAACAACAGGCGCTTTCGTATTTAAGAGCAACGAGAATGCCTCTAGCGATTGTGATTAATTTTGGTGTACGAAGAGTTCAAGCGGCGCGAGTTGTAAATACAAAACGTGATTAGCGTGAATAGAAAACAAGAAAAAATATTCGCGTTATTCGCCCATTCGCGACATTCGCGCTAAAAATGAACAAAGTGTGAGGCGGAACGCGAATAGCGCGAATAAACGAATGACGCGAATAGAAACTAGAGAAAAACACTCGTGAAATTCACGGTTGAAAACGAATTTGATACTGATGACGAATAAAAAACAGATGAGGTAATCAAATATGAAGTCCGACCTTGACCGTTTGATGCAAGAAAAAAATATCGATGCCATACTTGTCACTGGCCCGGCGCAGCACAACCCGGCCATGTATTATATGACCGGCGGCGGGCATCTCACCAGCGCCGATTTGATTAAAGCGCGCGGAAAAGCCCCTGTGCTATTCTACAACCCCATGGAGCGCGACGAAGCCGCCGCCACCGGATTGCAGACAAAAAATCTGACCGACTACAATTTAAAAGAATTGCTCAAACAAACCGATGGTGATACTGTTCGTGCGGTGGCGCTGCGCTACAAACAAATGCTCTCCGAACACGGCCTGACTGCCGGGCGCATGGCACTTTACGGCAAGATGGATGTGGGCGCGGGTTATGCACTCTTTGCCGCCTTGCAGAAAATAATGCCAGATTTAGAAATTGTGCCTGAAACTTCGCGCGATTCGTTATTGCTGCAAGCCATGGCAACCAAAGACGAAGCCGAGATCGCACATATTCGTCAGATGGGGCAAATCACCACCGAAATCGTCGGGCGAGTGGCCGAGTTTCTTGGCGCACAAAAGGCCAAAAACGAAGTTTTGGTGCAGCCCGATGGACAGCCGTGGACGATTGGGGATGTCAAGCGACGCATCAACCTGTGGCTGGCTGAATTGGGCGCAGAAAATCCCGAGGGCACCATCTTCGCCATTGGGCGCGATGCTGGCGTGCCGCACAGTTCTGGTACGGTCAGCGATCTGCTGCGTCTGGGACAGACTATCGTCTTTGATATTTTCCCCTGTCAGGCTGGCGGCGGCTACTATTACGATTTCACGCGTACCTGGTGTTTGGGCTACGCCCCTGATGCCGCGCAGGCCCTCTATGATGATGTCTACGCCGTTTACCAAAAGGTGATGGGTGAGTTGCAGGTTAATGCCTCCTTTGCGCAGTATCAGGATCGTACTTGCGAACTTTTTGAAGCACAAGGGCACCCGACGATCAAGTCAAACGATTCTTTGCAGGAAGGCTATGTCCACAGTCTGGGGCATGGGCTGGGACTGCATGTGCATGAGCGCCCCTGGGCTGGGAGCAATGCCTCCCAAGCAGACACCCTTGCCCCGGGGGTCGTTGTCACCATCGAGCCGGGGCTATATTATCCCGAAAAAGGCATGGGCTGCCGCCTGGAAGATACAGTCTATGTAACCGGCGATGGCAAGATGGAAATTTTGGCCGATTTTCCGCTCGATTTGGTCATTCCAATTAAACGTTAGCAAATTGAAGGTAGAAAGTTGAGCGCCCGAACTTTTAACCTTCAATCTTCAACTGAAGGCTTATGGAAACAATCCGAATTTTAGGCATTGAAACCTCCTGTGATGAAACCGCCGCTGCGGTGGTTGAGAATGGGCGCGTGATTTTATCGAGCGCAGTAGCTTCGCAGATTGATTTGCACGCCCAGTATGGTGGCGTTTTCCCCGAAGTGGCCTCGCGCCAGCATATTCGCAGCATATACCCGATTATCAACGCCGCGCTGCGGGATGCGCACATCTCTTTGCAAGAAGTGGATGGAATCGCTGTGACGCGCGGGCCGGGCTTACCTGGCTCGTTGGTGGTCGGCATCAACGCTGCCAAGGGTTTGTCCTTGGGGAGTGGCTTGCCTCTATTGGGAATCAACCATCTTGAAGGGCATCTGTACTCAGCGTGGCTGCACAACCAGGGCGCAGACCTGCCCACTGAGCCGCAATTTCCATTGCTGGCGCTGATCGTTTCGGGCGGGCACACCGAATTGGTTTTGATGGACGCCCACCACAGCTACCGGCGCTTAGGTGCGACGCTCGATGATGCTGCCGGAGAAGCCTTCGACAAAGTAGCGCGCCTGCTAGGGTTGGCCTACCCGGGTGGCCCAGCGATTCAACGCGCCGCGGCAGATGGCGACCCGCAGGCGCAGAAACTGCCGCGTGCCTGGCTGCCGGGCACCTGGAATTTCTCGTTCAGCGGCCTGAAAACCGCGGTGCTGCGTCTGGTGCGCGAACTTGAAGCTAACGGTGAAGAACTCCCGGTAGCGGATGTGGCCGCCAGTTTTCAGGAAGCAGTGGTAGATGTGCTGGCGCAAAAGATGTTTGCTGCTGCCGAAGAATTTGGCGCCAAAGAATTACTGGTGGCGGGCGGGGTTTCGGCCAACAAAGCCCTGCGTGAACGAATTTTAACGGAAGCCAAGCTCCCGGTGCATATTCCGCATATCTCACTATGCACCGATAATGCTGCCATGATCGCTGGGGCAGGCTGTTTTCGGTTTAGCTCCGGTCGACGCGATGCGCTGGATATGGATGCGATGCCGAATTGGCCGCTTTCGGAACTGGAATAGAAGATGGTATTTGACTTTGGCCCCCAGGCATTACTGGGCGCGCTGCTGATATTTTCGTTGCGCGTTTCCGACATGAGTTTGGATACCTTGCGCGTGCTATTTGTGATGCGCGGGCGTAAAGTTGCAGCCTGGATTCTTGGATTTTTCCAGTCGGGTATTTTTGTACTGGCGATTACGTCCGTACTCAGCAATCTGGATAACCCTCTGAATATTATTGGTTATGCTTCGGGGTTTGCCACGGGTAACGTGGTGGGCATGTTAATTGAAGAGCGTCTGGCTGTAGGGCATACGCACCTGAGCATTGTCAGTCCGCGGCGCGGCGCTGCCATTATTGAGCGTCTTCGTGGTGAGGGTTACGCCGTAACTGAAATTCCAGCGCGCGGCAAGGATGGCATGGTCACACTGATTAGTTGCAGTGTGCGTCGCAAAAGTGTCGTCGCAGTGGATCGAATTGTACGAGAAGTCGATGAAACAGCCTTTGTGACGGCTGAAGACGTGCGCCCTGTTTTGCGGGGATTTTGGCGGTCTTAACAAAAAAAGAGCGGGCTGGTTCTCACCAGCCCACTCTTTTTTTGTTTTGGGGTGAATTAAATGGTGAATTGACCGTTTTTATAGACGAGTTCACCGTCTACTAGAATTTCTGAATCGTGTTGTAAATCGCAGATCATATCCCAGTGAATGGCGCTTTTGTTTTGGCTGCCAGTTTCCGGGTAGCCCGCGCCCAGAGCCATATGGAAGGTGCCGCCGATTTTCTCGTCAAAGAGAATGTGACCGATGAAACGGTCAATATTATAGTTGGTGCCAATGGCGAATTCGCCGATATAACGCGCCCCAGGGTCGGTATTGAGCATCTCGTTGAGGAAACCCTGGTTGGTTTGGGCAGTGGCTTTTGTCACGCGGCCCTCTTCGAAGGTGAGTTCCACGCCTTCGACCACGCGCCCACCCGTGATTGCAGGGTAGGTGTAGCGCACCCACCCATTAAGCGATGATTCCACCGGGCCGGTGTAAATCTCTCCATCGGGCATATTATGTTCCCCAAACGAATTTTTGAACGTGCGTCCCTGGATCGAGAGCGTCAAATCTACATTCGGGCCGCGTAATTCCACTTTGTCATGCCCTTCAATCTGCTGAATAATTTTCTGCTGCCGGGTTTCAAATTCTTTCCAGGCTGCCACAGGGTCGGGGGTATTTTCATCGGCAAAGCAGGCCTGATAGATAAAATCCTTATAGGACTCATAGTCCATTTTGGCTTCTTCGGCGTAAGCTTCGGTGGGATAAAGTGTCGTAACCCATTTGAATTCTTTGGCCGCGCCGCGCCGCATTTGAGCGGCCAGAATGGAAGCCAGCGCCTTTTGATGGCGTGCTTGCTTGTCGGGCGAGATGTCGGTCAATGCCCGCGGGTTGGTTTCGGAATGAATACGGATGCGCGATTCGAAATCGTCATAAGCCAGTTTGCGGAAGGTGGGGGTGAAGTCGAGCTGGGCCTGGTTGGCGTGCGTATAAAAAACAGCCGCCTGATCGGGAAAATCGAGTTGCAAATGTGGATGCCCGCCGCGCTCAAGGATATTGGCGTAGAGTGCTTTGACCAGCGGTGCGGCCGCGGTGGAAGCTTCGATCAGCACGCGGTCTCCGGGTTGTATTTTGGCGGAGTGGTTGACCAGTATGTGGGCGAATTTTTCAATGCGTGGGTCTGACAAGTGATGCTCCTGACTCGATTTAGCGTGCAAAATTATATCATAGGGCGTAGGTAGCGGTTATAAAAAAGTACAAATTTCCCCTGGTGTACCCTGATGGTGTAAGTCGCGGTATACTGGGAAATCTCTCTTCAAGGGCATAGGCCTGAGACATCAAAACGACCTAAAACGAATGCTGGGAGCTCTATGAAACAATTATTGCAAAATCTTCGCACGGGTGAAACTTCTGTTGCCGATGTGCCGCCGCCTACTTGCAAGCAAGGGACTGCGCTCGTGCGCACGGCGGCTTCGCTGGTCTCGGCTGGAACTGAGCGCATGGTTGTTGAGTTCGCCGAGAAAAATCTGGTGGGCAAAGCTCGTTCACGGCCCGATTTGGTGCGCCAGATCATCGACAAAGCACGCCGGGAGGGCGTGCTGACAACGGTGGATGCGACTTTTAATCGTCTCGATCAACCAATGCCTTTGGGCTATTCTTCGGCAGGGACGATCATTTCCGTTGGGGAAGATTTGCAAGGTTTTAAGGTGGGCGATCGCGTGGCCTGTGCGGGTGGCGGATATGCCGTCCACGCGGAGTATGCGGTTGTGCCGAAAAACCTACTCACGCATTTGCCCGATCATGTCGATTTCGAAACCGCGGCGTTTGCCACCTTGGGCGCAATTGCTTTGCATGGTTTCCGCCTCTCGGAGAGTCAACTTGGGGAGCGTGTGGCTGTGATTGGCCTGGGAATTTTGGGATTATTGGCAGCCGGGATTGCCTCCGCGGCGGGCTGCAAAGTATTGGGGATCGATCTCGACCCGCGCCGTGTGGCGTTGGCGGAAAGCATGGGGTTTGAAGCTGTACTGCGCGATCAGGCGGTAGAGACGGCGCGCAAATGCTCCCGCGGTCATGGCTGCGATGCAGCGTTAATCTGCGCTGATACATCTTCAGATGATCCCGTTAATTTGGCTGGTGAGTTGGCTCGTGACCGAGCTAACGTGGTGGCGATTGGCGCAGTAGGATTGAATATTCCCCGCAAGCTGTATTTTGAAAAGGAATTGAGCTTTATCAATTCGCGTTCTTACGGTCCTGGGCGTTATGATGCCAAATATGAAGAGAAGGGCTGCGATTACCCCATCGGCTATGTGCGCTGGACCGAAGGCCGTAATCTGGAAGCCTTTGTTGATTTGCTGGCTGAAGACCGCTTGCAGGTAAAACCGCTGGTGACGCACAGATTTTCGATTGAAGACGCGCCCGAAGCCTACGAGTTGATTACTGGGAAAAGAGAAGAGAATTTTCTGGGTGTTTTGCTGACCTATCCGCAAGATGATGTAGGCGTTGAAGGTTTCAAGTTTAAGGTTGCCAACGAAGCGCCTGTGAACCTTCAATCTTCAACCTTCAATTCTCGACTCTCATCGTGTAACCTGGGTGTTTTTGGCGCGGGTAATTTTGCCAGTGCTGTTATGCTCCCGGCGGTTAAGAAAATTTCCGGCATGAATCTTGTTGGCATTGTTTCGGGTTCGGGTTTGAGCGCCCATCACGCCGCCCGAAAATTTAATTTCAATTACGCTACCGATGATGAAACCCGCATTCTCAACGATCCCGATATCAATACGGTTGCCATCCTTACCCGGCACCATCTCCATGCCGATCAGGTCATCGCCGCGCTACAAGCGGGCAAACACGTCTTTGTTGAAAAGCCATTAGCCATCAATCGCGAGCAGTTATCCGCGATCAAAGCACAATTAGTCAAAACCGAAAATACGTTACTGACGGCTGGGTATAATCGACGATTTGCGCCGCTGGCACAGCAGCTTGCCGCATTTATTGCAGACCGCAAAGAGCCGCTCGTGGCGCATTACCGCGTCAATGCCGGGTATATTCCACTAACGCACTGGCTGCACGATCCGGCTGAAGGCGGCGGACGCATTATTGGCGAAGGCTGTCACTTTGTCGATTTTCTTATTTTTCTGGTGGGTCAAACCCCGGTCTCGGTGACCGCGCACACCATTCCTGAAGATGGTCGCTACCTTGAAGATAATATTGTCATCACCTACACCTTCCCGGACGGTTCACTGGGTACACTTACCTATCTGGCAAACGGGGATAAAGCGTTTCCAAAAGAACGTGTCGAAGTCTTTGCTAGCGGGCGTGTCGCCGTGTTGGATGATTTCCGTGCGCTAGAGATGGTGCAAAATGGCTCGCGCAAACTGGTACGTTCGCGCTTCCGTCAAGATAAAGGTCACCGTGCTATCTGGGAAGCCTTCAGTCATGCAATTACGCAGAGCGGTCCGCCTCCCATCCCATACGAACAAATCTTTGGCGTCACCGAAGCCACCTTCGCCGCGGTTATGGCGTTACGCACGCGTAAAACCATCGAAATTGGCAGTGAGGTCGAATGCCCCGACTGCCCCTGATCGCGAAAGCCCTGCGCGAGTTGGGGTTTCGACAGGTGGGTTTGTACGCCGCCTATCAAATTTTGCTGCGTTCCGGTTATTTACACTGGAAGATAGGAAACCGAAGACCGGCAGGCAAAACAATCGGTTCTCTGTCTTTTGTTCTCCATCCTATCTTGTCCTTGCCAGACAAAGATGAGTTGATGCGGTTATTGGGGAATGAGGAAATCGCGCACCTTTTGGCTGAAGCTGATCAAATCGTAGAGGGTCACTTCCGGCGCTTTGGCGTGGTGCCTGCGCCCATAGAGCTGACTCCCCCCGGAGCGCTTTCTCATTGGACAGACTACGAATCTGGGCATCAACCTTGGGGAGTAGAGGATCCCAAATTCATCTGGGAGCCAGCCCGTTTTGGTTGGGCTTTCACGTTAGGGCGCGCCTATTACCTCAGCGGGGATGAGCGTTACCCCGCAGCTTTTTGGACATATTTCGAAGAATTCCAGGCAGCCAACCCGGCCAATCGCGGCCCTAATTGGGCATCCGCCCAGGAAGTTGCCCTGCGTCTTTTGGCCTTTGCCTTCGCCGGGCAGATATTTTCAGCCTCTCATCACTCAATCGCCATTCGCCATTCACAACTTGTCGCCGCGATTGCCCAACACGCGCTTCGTATTCCACTATCCTTGCTGTATGCCCGCGCCCAAAACAATAACCATCTGCTCAGTGAAGCCGCCGGGTTGATCACCGCCGCGGCCTGCTTGCCGCAGCATCCGCAGGCGCGCCGTTGGGCCAAACTCGGCTGGAAGTGGTTCAACCGTGGCCTGATACAGCAGATCGATCGCCATGGTGCGTATAGCCAGCATAGCGCCAATTATCACCGCCTGATGCTGCAACTGGCTCTCTGGGTGAATGCGATCCAACGAATGGCGAGCGGCGAGCGGCGAATAAGTAAACCTTTAACCTTCAACCTTGAATCTGTAACCCCTCATCTGCAACTCGCTACCCGCTGGCTTTTGGCCCTCATCGATCCCGAAACTGGTCGTGTTCCCAACCTCGGCCCCAATGATGGCGCGTATATCTTCCCGCTGACCGTGCAGCCCTTTGACGATTATCGTGCCACGCTTCAGACCGCAGCGCAAGCATTTTTGGGTGAGCGGGCTTTTGGACAAGGAGAGTGGGATGAAATGGGGGCATGGTTGCAGGTTGATGGTTTAAAGTTGAATGTTGAACCTTCAACCTTCAACCTTCAACCTCATCAACCGATCACTTCGCGAGCGAAAAACTCCTGGGCCTACCTGCGCACGGCGAACTTCACTGGCCGCCCTGGTCACGCCGACCAACTGCATCTGGATTTATGGTGGCGGGGGCTGAACATCGCCCAAGATGCAGGCACATACAGCTATAACGCCGAACCACCCTGGGATAACGCGCTGACGCGCACTCAGGTTCACAACACGGTTACGATCAATGGCACTGAGCAAATGACCCGCGCCGGGCGTTTCCTTTACCTTGATCGAGCGCAGGCGAAAATCATCGCTACTGAATGCGCCGAAGATGGCTCCTGGCATCGTGCTATTGCCGAACATAACGGTTACCGCAAAATTGGCCTTACGCATCGTCGCACAGTCACTGTCCATGCCGATTCGGGTTGGACTGTAGCCGACGAACTCATCCCAGTTTTTCGTCCATCGTCTTCTGTTCTAGCGCGCTTGCATTGGTTGTTGCCCGATTGGGCGTGGAAACTTGATGGCGAGAACCTGAAACTGAAACTCCAATCACCCCACGGCTGGATTACTCTTCAGGTTACTGTGGAGAACGATCTTCAACCTTCAACTTTCAACTTTCAACTTGCCCGCGCGGGAGAATTGCTCACCGGAGATGGTGAAGTCGCGCCGTATATGGGCTGGGTTTCCCCAACTTATGCCCAAAAAATTCCCGCACTTTCGTGGAGTGTTCAAGCCGATGCGGCTTTGCCGTTTATATTTATTAGTGAATGGCGCTTTCCGGATGAATCATGATGAGTAACCGGCGACAGGCCCTTGAGCGATTAGCCGAATCCATTCTGGCTCAAAGAACAACGCGCCCCCTGCGGGTTGCCATTGATGGCGTAGATGGCGCGGGCAAGACGTTTCTGGCTGATGAGTTGATTCCGTTGATTGCGCCTTCCCGGCCGGTAATCCGCGCCTCCATTGACCGGTTTCATTACCCGCGTGAGTACCGCTATCGTCAAGGCATTGATTCGCCCGCAGGCTATTATCAGGACTCTTTCGACAATCAGGCGCTGGTGGATTGCTTGTTACAACCCCTCGGCCCGGAGGGGAATCGAATCTATCAAACCTGCAAATTTGATTTCCGGGAAAATGCCGCCCTCGTCGAACCATCGCGCACAGCGCCCGTCAATGCGGTATTATTATGCGATGGTGTTTTTCTGCTGCGACCGGAACTGGTGGTCTATTGGGATTTTCGTATCTTTGTAGAGGTAGATTTTCAGGTGTCGGTTCCCCGCGCCGTGCAGCGTGATCTGCGCAACGGAGCTGATGAAAGCGAAACGGCGCTTCTGAAACGCTATCAAACGCGTTATGTTCCCGGCCAGCAACGTTATTTTCAGCAAGCCCAACCGCGTCAGCACGCTGACGTGATTTGGGATAATACTAATTTTGAAAATCCGTTATGCACATATTATTGATCCATCAGGCATTTGCCGCCCTCAACGAGCCCGGCGGAACCCGCCATCATGAAATTGCGCGCTATCTGGTGCAAGCAGGGCATCATGTAACCGTGATCGCCAGTCCGGTCAGCTATCTTACTGGGGACACAACCCTAACGCCTGATACCAACGCCTCTGCGGAAGACGAGTTGGGCGTTCGGGTTATCCGTGCTTATACCTACTCAGCTCTCCACAAAAGTTTCGTTCATCGTGTCTTTAGTTTCTTCAGCTTTATGGTGTCGTCATTTTTGGCCGGGTGGCGCGTGCGGGATGTAGATCTCGTCTGGGGCACCTCCCCACCCATTTTCCAGGGTGTGACCGCCTGGTTATTGGCTCGGCTCAAAGGGGTTCCATTTCTGTTTGAAATCCGCGATCTCTGGCCTGCCTTCGCTGTAGCGGTTGGCGTGTTGAAAAATCGCCCCCTGATTATTGCATCCGAGTGGCTGGAGCGTTTCCTCTATCGCCGCGCCGACCAGATGTTGGTCAATTCCCCCGGATTTATTGAGCATGTTCAGGCGCGCGGCGGACGCGAGATTGCCCTCGTTCCTAACGGTGCCGATCCGCAAATGTTCAACCCCGCCGATAATGGGAACAAATTCCGTCAGCAGCATAGCTTGGAAGGCATGTTTGTGGCCTTATATGCGGGCGCACATGGTATGTCGAATGATTTGGTCGTGCTGCTCGATGCGGCTGCACAATTGCGCGATACCCTTGAAATAGCCGTTGTACTGCTGGGCGATGGCAAAGAGAAACCCGCTTTGATGGAGTATGCCGCGCGCCTGAGCTTGACGAATGTGCATTTTGTTTCCTCGGTAGCAAAAACTGAGATGGGCGGGGCGTTGGCCGCGGCGGATGCCTGTATTGCGATCCTCAAGCCCATCGAAATGTATAAGACGGTGTACCCTAACAAGGTGTTTGACTATATGGCGGCCGGTCGGCCGGTGATTTTAGCGATTGACGGCGTGATGCGGACTGTGGTGGAGCAGGCTGAAGCGGGCATCTTCGTGCCGCCCGGTGATGCGGACGCCCTCGCGGCTGGGATTCGTTATCTGGCCGGACACCGCCGAGAAAGGCAGATCATGGGCGAAAAGGGGCGCGCCTGTATTGAAGCCAAATTTGATCGATGTGTTTTGTCGGCTGAAATGGCGCAAATAATGGAAAGTTTGCAATTGCTTCGTTAGAAGCTCGTTAATTTCCCCGTACTTTGGTCTAAATTGCTACCAGCATGGTGGATAGATTGGTATAATTCGTAGGCCTTTTTTTAGGCTTATACAGTTGGAGGTATTTGTGGATTCATCAAGAAACCGATCTTCGTTTATATATATCCTTTTCATCATTGGCATTGCCATATTGCTTTTCTTTAACTATCGACAAAGCACCGAATCGCAAGAAATTTTGTCGATTAATGAATTAGCAATGCAGATCCGCCGCGGCGAGGTCGCGCGCGTGGTCGGTGCTGATAAAGAAGTGCGCGTAGTTTATAGCGATGGTACCGAAGGCACTGCTCAGAAAGAACTTGCATCCACTTTGGTAGCGCAATTGCTCGAATTAGGTGTTACAGCGGAAGATTTAAACCCTCAGAATATTAAAGTCGAAATTGAACCGCCCAATCAGTGGGTTGGTGTTGTCACGATTTTAAGTTATCTTGGCCCGGTGGTTTTGCTGGGTGCGATGTTCTGGTTTATATTCCGTCAGGCGCAAGGTGGTAATAACGCAGCGATGGCATTCGGTAAATCGCGAGCGCGTATGTTTACTGGCGATCAGCCCACAGTAACATTTGACGATGTAGCTGGTGTGGAAGAAGCCAAGTTCGAATTGGAAGAAGTAGTCGAATTTTTACAAGAACCGGAAAAATTCATCGCTTTAGGCGCGCGCATCCCGAAGGGTGTGCTGTTGGTTGGCCCTCCTGGAACCGGCAAAACCTTGTTGGCGAAGGCCGTTTCTGGGGAAGCGGGTGTGCCATTCTTCTCCATTTCCGGCTCAGAATTTGTAGAAATGTTTGTGGGCGTGGGAGCCAGCCGCGTGCGCGATTTGTTCGAGCAGGCCAAACGTCATTCACCCTGTATTGTTTTTGTGGATGAGATTGATGCTGTCGGCAGGCAGCGTGGCGCCGGTTTGGGTGGCAGTCACGACGAACGTGAGCAAACCCTTAATCAGATGTTGGTCGAGATGGATGGCTTCGATACGGATACAAATGTAATCATCGTTGCCGCTACCAACCGCCCCGATGTGCTTGATCCCGCGCTGCTGCGTCCGGGACGTTTTGACCGTCAGGTCGTTTTAGACCAGCCCGATGTGCGTGGCCGTGAGGCGATATTGAAAATTCACGTGCGCGGAAAACCTTTGGCAAACGATGTTAATCTGACCGTGTTGGCGCGTGCTACCCCTGGTTTTGTGGGCGCAGATATTGAAAACATGGTCAATGAAGGTGCAATTTTGGCCGCACGGCGTGATAAGAAAGAGATTGGTCAGTCTGAATTTGAAGAAGCGATTGAACGCGTGATCGCCGGGCCGGAGCGCAAGAGCCGCCTGATTAGTGAGGGCGAAAAGAGAATTATTGCCTATCACGAAGCGGGCCACGCTGTGGTGACCAATGCCTTGCCCGAGGGTGATCCGGTTCATAAAGTTTCGATCACCGCCCGCGGACAAGCTGGCGGCTATACCTTGATATACCCTGAGGAAGACCGAACCCTGATGGCGAAGAAAAAACTCTTTGCCAGTATGGTTGGCTTGTTAGGCGGGCGTGCTGCGGAGGAAATTGTCTTCGATGATATTACTTCGGGCGCATCCAACGATCTGGAACGCGTCACTCGTATGGCGCGCACCATGATCACACGCCTGGGCATGAGTGACGACCTCGGCCCAATGGTCTATGGGCAGAAAGAAGAACTCATCTTTTTAGGCCGCGAAATTTCTGAGCAGCGCGATTACTCTGAGGCTGTTGCGGAGAAAATCGATCAGGAAGTTCGCCGTACCGTGGGTGAGGCCTACGAGCAGGCCAAGCAAATTTTGCTCAAATATCGCGATAAATTGGACGCGGTGGCGGATCGCCTGATGGAAGTAGAAACCATTGGTCGAGAAGAGTTTGAAGAAATTTTCCCGACCCCCGTGGAAAAAACCGGTGGAACACCGGTTCCGCAAACTGCATAAATAAATATGGCCCCGCCCTCAATCGTTGGGGGCGGGGCTTTTGGCTTGGGGGCATATTCTGTTTTATTCCAGGTAAAATATCATGAATTCTTTTTTCTTTTACTCAATCCCCGATGCTGGATTTTTATCGATTTCCGGCAGTAGCCGGGTTGATTTTTTACAACGCCAAACGAGCAATGACTTACGCAATTTAGGCGCGGATGATGCCCGGCTGACCGTGTTGACATCGCCCACAGCGCGCATTCTGGATGTATTCCGAGTCTTTGGGGAAGGCGAATCTTTGGGAATTGTCTCCCTCCCCGAGCGAGTCCCGGTGACCGAAAAATATCTGCGCAGCCGCATCTTTTTCAATGATGATGTCCAATTGGAAAATCAAAGCGCGAAATATGCGCAAATCCTGCTCATAGGTTCGCAAGCCGCACAGGTTCTTGATACGCTAG
>JABGRQ010000120.1:2794-13932 GCA_018648225.1 Chloroflexota bacterium | reverse complement strand
TAAGTACGAGTAAGAAAGAAATGCACTGCGCTGGTGTCAGTTTTGAAAATAGCGATTACGCGCTTATCGCATGATAATCTTCTTTTAATCATTTGTTAATCCATGCAGGGGGGATTTTGCCGCATCGGAAAGGGTGATTAAAAAATCACCCTTTTGACGATAGAGGGGTGAGTGACAAGGCAAGGTTTATCTTGGTAAAGTTGCCTGAGCGTTTTAATTATTTTCGATCATCTCAAAAAACTTCAAAATTGCACGAAGCGAATGAAAACCACTCAATCTCGTCCCAAGCGTGTTCTGATTGCCTCCAGCCATTCCCTGTTTGGGAATGGCTTGCAACATTTGTTGGAACAGCGCTGGGGGGCGGATGTTCTCATCGTTGGGTTGGTATCCACCACCGAGCAGGCCGCGACAGCCCTGCGCGAACACGAACCCGATCTGGTGGTGGTCGACTACGACGACCAGACTCTCAATCGAGATGAATTTCTGGCACGCTTTATGGAGTTTGAAGGGACTTTGCGGATTGTGTTGCTTTCTCTCGAAAACGACAAAGATGGCGCTGAAGCCATTATTTATGACCGCCGAACAATGCAAGCTGAGCGAATTGATGATTGGATGGAGATGGAAATCCCCGTTAGTAATGAAGATCGCGAATAATACGAAGAAACGAGGAGAAATTCTATGAAACATTTTATTCTTGTAGCCATTCTGGTGGCTATCCTGACCGTGCTCGTCGGTTTCGGCCTGGATACCATTGGCCTGATGCCCGAATTGGCTAGTCTGCAAGGTGTGTTTATTGATCAATTATTCCGAATGCATATTTGGGTAATTTCGTTTCTGTTTGCGCTGATTATCGGCTTTATGCTGTACAGCATCATCGTGTTTCGGCGCAAGCAAGGCGAAGAAGGTGATGGCGATCATTTTGAGGGCCACGCTGGTTTGGAGATCGCCTGGACAATTGTGCCACTGGGCATTGTGATGTATTTTGCCTTTTTAGGTTCCACGGCGCTGGCAGAAACCCGCCGAGCTGACCCGAATGCCTATAACATCACTGTGACTGGGCAACAATGGTCTTGGCGTTTCGACTACACGGATTACGGCTTTAGCTCCGATGAACTGCGCCTGCCGGCTGACCGTCAGGCGTTGCTGATGCTTACATCCACCGATGTGATTCACTCGTTCTGGGTGCCTGAGTTCCGAGTCAAGCAAGATGCCTTGCCGGGGGAAGGCATGGAGCGCGAGTTGCGCATCACGCCCACGGAGCTTGGCCGCTACAAAGTTCGCTGTGCGGAGTTATGCGGCACACAACACGCCTATATGCTTGCCGATGTATTTGTTGTGGAACCAGAAGAGTTTGATGAATGGGTGGAAGAACAACTCAAAGGTGTTTCCAATGATCCGGTGGAGCGCGGCGAAGTCTGGTTTGGGCAATTTGGCTGCACCGCCTGCCACTCGATTGACGGCAGCGACAAAGTTGGCCCGACCTGGATGGACCTCTACGGCAAAGAAGAATCTTTAGCCGATGGCACCACCCTGACCGTCGATGATGCGTATCTGTTCGAGTCGATCCGCGAACCTCAAGCCAAGATCGTCGAGGGCTTTGAAACCGTTATTATGCCGCCTACCGGCGCAAGCATGACCGATCAACAGGTTCAGGATGTGATTGAATTCATCAAGAGTTTGGGTGAGTAGTAACAATTGAAGGTTGAAAGTTGTAGGTTCGAAGAAACCTTCAACTTGTAACTTGCAACATTCGGAGAAGAAATTATGGCAAATCAAAAAGTTAAGTTGTTTTCATTAAGTTTTTTCCGCGGTGTGGTTTTCCAAATTTTCGGCACATTGGCTGGGATGGGATTGGTAATGTTGATCCGTCTGCTGATGGGATTGCCCGCCTGGAATGCGGAGCCGGTTTGGGTGGGCGGCGCTTTTGTGGGCGTGCTCACCTTTCTGGTGGGTGCGGGCGCATTCAGCGATTGGGCTAAGATGGCCTTTGGCGAGGAAGTTCCTGAGCATATCGAGACCGACCCCAATCAACCCGGATGGGCGAAGTATTTCCATATTTCGTATGACCACAAGGTGATTGGCATTCAATACGGTGTGACTTCGGTCTTGTTGCTGGCGCTCGCCGGAACCTTCGCGTTGATCTTCCGCACCGAGTTGGCCGCGGCTGGTCTGCAAGTGGTCGAACTGGATATGTTCAACACCCTGATCGGCCTGCACGGTATGGTGATGATCGCTTCGATCTTGCTCGGTGTGGGTGCGATGTCGAATTATCTTGTCCCGCTGCTGATCGGCGCCAGCGATATGGCTTTCCCCCGTTTGAATGCTTTCGCCTACTGGATTAACGTCCCTGGCGCGCTGCTGGTGGTCAGCAGTCTCTTCCTCGGTGGGTTCGACACCGGTTGGACCGGCTACCCACCCCTGAGCGCGCGCGCTCCCCTGGGGATGCAGATGTTCTTCATGGGCGTGTACTTCATCGGGTTTTCATCCATTCTCGGCTCGCTGAATATCATCGTCACCACCCTGCGGATGCGCGCCAAAGGCATGGGTTTTATGCGCATGCCCATTTTTGTCTGGGCCGCCGTTTCCACCGCGCTAATCAGCCTGACAGCGACACAGTTAATCGGCCTGTCATTCCAGATGGTGATGTTCCAGCGCCTCTTTGGCATGGGTTTCTTCGACCCGGCGAAGGGCGGAAATGTGATTTTGTTCCAGCACTTGTTCTGGTTCTACTCGCATCCGGCGGTGTATGTCTTCATTTTGCCGGGCCTGGGCATTATCAGTGAGTTGCTGCCGGTTTTTGTGCGCAAGCCGCTCTTTGGCTACAAGTGGATTGCCATGTCATCGCTGGGCATCGCGCTGGTGGGCTTCTTTGTCTGGGCGCATCATATGTTCACCTCGGGCATGGCCGAATATTTGCGTGTTCCGTTTATGTACAGCACCATGCTGGTGGCTGTACCCACAGGAGTCAAATTCTTTAGCTGGGTCGGGACCATGTGGCGCGGCAAGATGACTTTTGAAACGCCGATGCTCTTCACATTGGGCGCGGTTTCGATCTTCTTGCTGGGCGGTCTCACTGGCCCGCCTAACGCCACCGTCGCCACCGACTTGCACCTTCACGATACCTACTGGATCGTGGGGCATTTCCACGCCACCATGTTCGGCGGTTTTATCTTCCCCTTCTTCGCTGCGCTTTACTACTGGTTCCCCAAGATCACGGGCAAGATGTACAGCGAAAAATTGGGTAAATGGCACTTTTGGCTGATGTTCCCGGCCTTCTATGTGCAATCGCTCGGCCAAATGCGCGTGGGCCTGCTGGGGATGCGCCGCCGTATCGCCGATTATGATCCGGCGCTCAATTTCGATTTTTCGCATCTGTTGATTACGATTGCCGGTTTCGTGATTGCTATTGCGGTGACGCTCTTCATCATCAATGTGATACAGAGCTTGAAGAAAGGCGAAGTTGCACCCAATAATCCCTGGAATTCGCGTTCACCGGAGTTTTTCTTGCCCTCGCCGGCTCCGGAGCATAACTATGCGGATTATCCCTTTGAGGTGGTTGGCGAGCCCTATGACTACGGGTTAGCGGATGCGCCGTTCGTGAAGTTTGCTGCTGCCCCCGAGGCACCCGCTGCTGATTGATAGAAAGCCTTGTCAGGAAGTCAGGAAAGCCCTAAAAATAATTCATGGCTTCCTGGTTTCCTGATAAAACCAAAAGGAAAAACTGATGGAAAATACTACAAAGCAAAAAGCCTTAAAATTCGGCGTTTATGTCTTTATCATCCTGGCCGTGCTGACCGCAGGTGAATATGCCGTTGCTGTTTTTGGCGGCGCGTGGTGGTCCGTGTTGGTGATTATCGCTCTCATCAAAGCCTGGTTTGTCGTTCAACATTATATGCATCTGCCGCGCTTGTTTGCCGAGGAGGGCAGCCATGAGCACTAATACTTCCGATATTCGTTCCAGCTATGCCTATAAAACCGGCACCAACCGCCTCGGGTTATGGCTCTTCCTGCTCTCGGACAGCTTCGTATTTGCCGGGCTGCTAGTTTCGCGTTTCTATTTGTTGGGGAATACCCGTCCGCACCTGGAGCAGACGCTGGGCTTGGTTGTCACCGCTATGCTGTTGGTGAGCAGCTTCTTTATGAACCGTGCTGAAACGGCGATTGCCCACGGCGATCAAAAGACTTTCCTGAATGGCACGCTGATTACTCTGATCCTGGGTGTTGTCTTCCTGATTGGCGTTGTCGGCGTAGAGTGGCAATTAGCCCCCTTTAGCGCCTCCGACGGCGCACATGGCGCGGTTTTCTATATGATGACGGGGATGCACGCTTTTCACGTACTCACTGGCGTGATCTTTTTGGCAATTGTCTATCGCAATGGGCGCAAAGGATTATATTCTGCCGAAAAGCACTGGCAGGTAGAAGCCGCTGCCGTATACTGGCATTTCATCGATGTGGTGTGGATTTTCTTCTATCCGGCGCTATATTTAATCGGAACGGTTGCTGGATAACTTAGTGAGGCAATGCAATGAAATATACATGTGAAATCTTGCTCGACCTACCTCGCCAGCGCGTGATTGAATTATTCGATAATCCGGATAATTTAGCCAAGTGGCAGGCGGGCTTGAAATCTTTTGAGCACTTTGAAGGGCAGGAAGGGGAACCTGGGGCAAAATCACGCCTTTTTTATGATGAGGGTGGTCGTGAAATTGAGATGGTGGAAACCATTATTGCCCGCAACCTTCCGGATGAATTTTCCGCAACCTATGAGGCGAAAGGTGTCTTTAATAAAATCTCAAATTCTTTTTCTGAAGTAGGTGAGAATCAAACGCGTTGGGTGATGGACTCCGAATTTATATTTAGTGGCCTAATGCGTTTGATGGCCATTTTCATGCGCGGCGCTTTTCCAAAACAAACCTTGAAAGGTATGCAAAGCTTCAAGGTTTTTGCTGAACATGAAGGCGTATGAAAATCAAATTGATCGTGGAATTAGGTATTGGGTTGTTGGTAGGGATTGTGCTGGTAGCAATCGGTGCATTTGTCTTCAAGCAGCCCTATACCTATCAAGGCTCGCTGATTGATCCGCCTGCTCCGACCAGCGATTTCACACTCAAGGCCAATGGCGGCACAACTTTTCAACTGAGTGAGCAGCACGGAAAGATCGTGCTGCTTTTCTTCGGCTACACGCGCTGCCCCGATGTTTGCCCGACCACGCTGTACGACTTCAAGCAAATCAAGGCCAGTTTGGGTGAACAAGCCGACGAGATTCGATTTGTATTCATCACCGTAGACCCGGAACGCGATACAATCGACTTGCTGGGCCAATTCGTCACCGCTTTTGATTCCGATTTCATCGCCCTGAGCGGGGAACTGGACGAGTTGCAACCCGTCTATGCTGCCTACGGCGTTTACCGCCAGAAGAATGATGTCGGCAGCGCGGCGGGATACTTGATGGATCATACCGCCCGTGTGTATGTGATTGATCCCAACGGCAACCTGCGCCTGACGTTTCCTTTTGGCATGGCCCCCGAGGCAATGACAGAAGATATTATTCACCTGTTGAAAGAATAAAAATTTGACTGAAGACGGAAGACGGAAATCCCCTGCCCTCTGTCTCTTGTTTTTCGTCCCCTGTCCCCTCATGCCCCCTTCCTTCCGCCCCTACGCCCACCGCTTGCTGATCGTTTTCCTTGTTGCCCTCGTCTTTGTGGGCATCATCAACGAAGGCGCGCATCTGTTGCTCAAAGATAAAAACGACCGCGCCCCCGAAATGATCGAAATTATTATTCCCGCTGGAACCGCCGATGAAATCGCTGCCGGAGAAGCCCCAATCTCGCTGCCCAAAGAACTGACCTTTGTGATCGGCGATACGCTGCGGGTGAAGAACGAAGACCACACCGACCATGAACTCGGTCCGCTTTACGTTCCTGCCGGGAGCAGCGCCAGCCTGCAAATGGAAGATGCCAACAAATACACGCTGGGCTGCACCTTCACGCCCTCCAAATTTCTGAACTTTGATGTTCGCACACGCACCACGGCTATCTCTCGCCTGCAAGCCTTTGCCCTGGCTACCCCACCAACGGCGATGTTCTTTTTTGTGTATAGTTTGTTGGTTTTCCCGCTCAAGCAGAAGAATAAAATAGACATGCCGTTACAGTCAGCCGACTAGGTCCCATCTCCTGTCATTCTGAGCGCAGCGAAGAATCCCTGTTTCCACACCTATTTTCGGGCTTTCTGTAGTGGTCAACAGTAGCCTGAACACTCTACGGTGTCATTCTGAGGAGCAAAGCGACGAAGAATCCCTGAAGTCAAGCGAAAAAAAGTGCCTGCGTAGGCGATAAATCAAACCACTTTGCAGGGATTCCTCGCTTCGCTCGCTGCGCTCGGAATGACAAGGTTGGACACAATGTTCAAGGTACTGTTGACCACCACAGATTTTCGGGCTTTTTTTTGCGAAAGTTCGTAAGTCCTGATCCAATCAGGTTGTCAGGGATTCCTCATCGCGTTCGGAATGACAAGTACGTTTAATGGAAATATGCTTAAGACATTATTTAGCCGTCGTTATATATTCCTCACCCTCATTGTGCCGCTGGCCGTCATGGTGATGATTCGCTTGGGATTCTGGCAGCTCGACCGCCTGGAACAGCGCCGCGCCTTCAACGCGCATATCGCCGCGGTGTCTGTTGCCCCCTCGCTGGATTTGACCGCCAATGCTCTTGATAGCGACCTTGAAAGCATGGAATATCGCGCCGTTACGGTGAGTGGCGAATTTGACCACAGCCAGGAGATTGCCATTCGTAACCAGGCCTGGGGGGATCAGCCCGGTGTGCATCTGCTCACCCCGCTCAAAATTACCGGCAGCGATCAGGCTGTTTTGGTTGACCGCGGCTGGATTCCTTTGGAGGCTTATCAACGCGGCGATTGGACGGCGTATGAAGTTGCGGGGACAGATGTCATCGAGGGGATGCTCCGCCTTTCGCAGGCAGAACCCACCTTTGGGGGGCGTCCCGACCCCACCCCTCAACCGGGCGAAACACTCCGGGCGTGGAATTTTGTCAATTTGCAGGCCATCGCGCGGCAAATCCCCAATCCGTTGCTGAACGTGTATATCCAGCAAGCCCCTGACGCGGCCAATCTGCAACCGCCCTACCGCAGCCTGCCTGAATTCGAGTTGACCGAAGGTCCGCATCTGGGGTATGCTGTACAGTGGTTTATTTTCGCCACGATTTTGGGCGTGGGTTACCCGATGTACGTTCGCCGAGAGACACATGATTAAGAATTTGCAATTTCGCTCCCCGTTTGCCCGGCTCTCTTTGCTGGTTTTGGTCAGTATGTTGATCCTGTTGATCGGCGGAGCATTGATTCGACAGTTCGGCGCGGCGAATGCCTGTGGCGGCTGGCCGTTGTGCGGGGATGGCCTGGCTCTCCCGGAGGATCGCCTGGAGTGGATGCAGGTTGCTCACCGTCTGACTGTGGGGCTGGTCGGCGGGGTGATGCTGATTCTGCTCCGGGGAGCGTGGCGCTCCCAACGCACGCAGACTCCCATTTTGGTTACCACCACCGCAACCGCCGCGCTGTATCTGTTGCAATCCATGCTCGGCGCGCTGAAAGTGACGCGTGAATTTCCTTTCTATTTGATCGCATTGCATGCTGCCACGGCGGTCGCCGTGTGGATGGCGTTGCTGTTGCAAGTTTATTTTGTGGGGCGGGCGGCGCGTTCGGGTGAAGAAGAAAGCCTGGAAGCCGCCGAAGCTGTACAGCGCGTGGATGTGGCCCGTGATTTTCTGGCGCTCACCAAGCCGATTGTGGTCGCGCTATTGTTGGTGACCACCTACGCCGGGATGGTGATTGGGGCCAAAGCCTGGCCCTCAGTGGCGCTTACCTTTTGGGTGCTGCTGGGCGGATTTCTGGCCGCGGGCGGTTCTGGGGCAATCAACCAATATATTGACCGCTACGACGACATCAAAATGCAGCGCACGCAAAAACGCCCCCTGCCCGCCGGGCGGCTGACTCCTGGCGAGGGGTTGGCTTTTGGGGTGGTGATGACGCTAACTTCGTTTTACTTGCTGGCCGCGTTTGTAAATTTACTGGCGGCGCTGCTCTCGTTGGCGGGGATCATTTATTATGTTTTTTTATATAGTATCTGGCTGAAAAAAGCCACTGTGCAGAATATCGTCATCGGTGGCGGCGCGGGGGCGATTCCTCCGCTGGTGGGTTGGGCTGCGGCTACGGGGAGCCTTAATATTCCGGCGCTTTTTCTCTTTGCGGTGGTCTTTATGTGGACTCCACCCCACTTTTGGGCGTTAGCCATCGTGCGCAGCAAAGATTATGCCCGCGCCGGTGTCCCCATGCTGCCGGTGGTGCGCGGCGAAAAAGAGACCCGCACGAAAATCTTCATCTACACAATTGAGCTGGTTGTGCTGACGATGCTGCTGCCGATCTTTGGTCTGGGGGGGAGTATCTACCTTGTGCTGGCAGGTTTATTGGGCATCTGGTTGCTAACATCAGCCTGGAAAGTTTGGCGGCAAGGGGGTAATAAACTAGCCTGGAAGATGTACCGCCATTCGAGTATGTATCTGGCCTTTTTGTTCATTGCCCTGATGGTGGACGCGCTGAATTAGACCCGAAAAATAAGGGTGTGGGCAGCTTTGCTGCTCACACCCTTATTTTTCGGGTATCCCCCTATGGGGTTCGACTTTGAAGATTTTGAACGCCCACTGCACCGCCGGGCCAATCAGCATGGCAAAGATCACTGTCCCAACGCCTGCCGGGCCGCCGAGCAGCCAGCCCCCAATCACCAGAAAGACCTCAATCGTGGCGCGCCCGCGGCGCAGGCTCCAACCACTAATGCGTTTCACCGCCAGCATCAGGCTATCGCGCGGGCCTGCACCTGCATCCACACCGATATAAATCGCCGAAGCAATTCCCATCAGCAGCACACCGGAGAGCAGCATCCCCAATTGGGCGATGAAGTTCCCGGTAAGGGAGGGTAGAAAATACAGCGAAAGGTCTTCCCACGGGCCAATGAAGAGGATATTGGTCAGCGTACCCCAGCCGATTTGTTCGCGCATAATTGCGGAGCCGCTGAGTACCAGCAGCCCGACGATGATGCTCATTGTGCCCGGAGTCAGCCCGGCGAGTTGCGCCAGCGCCACTTCCAGCATCACCCAGGGACTTGTCCCCAGGTTGGCGCGAATGAGTAAAGCGATTGACAATCCAAAAAGGGCGAAGCCAATTTGGATGATTAGAAAATCGCGAAAAAAAGTATTCCAGCGAATGGGTTTGAACATTTATCTCCTGTTTATGGGGTGTGCAACGGTACTTAGGGGTGAATTACAATTCATAAACTCTGTATTATAATAAGCGCGTCCTATTTCTTAAAACAGTGAAACTTTGCAAGTTTTAGAAGGAGTATACAATGAAAAAATATATGTTATGGTTTGTTCTTGCGGCCGTAATGGTTGTTACACTAATTAGCGTTACAGGCGCGGCCGCGGCTGAGCAGCGTCCGCCGATGATCCCCGCGCTAGGCCCGGGTCAGTATGCGATGCCTGCATCGTCCTATCCAGCCTTTCCGGGCGGACGTGTGCAGAACTTTGTTGTTTTTATTGCCACTGCGCCAGGGACGGCTTGCTTTATTAACCCTTATGCCTCTGTTGGAGAATTTGGTCATATCCATGCGGTTGCACTTCGTCAGTTGGATAACGGCAAATGGGTGAATAACCAAATGGAAAAGAACCGTCGCACAGAAGTTTCAGTGGGGGCTGGCTATCAGCGTTGTGCTGAAGTGCCTTATGCGGGTATCTGGGCTTTCCAGGGCTGGTAAATCGATACGAATATTTTGTAGTTGACGTGGGGCTGGATTATTCTGGCTCCACGTTTTTTTATTTCGTCTTGACAACTGGCGTAGAGCGCCACCTAAAACGCTCCCAAGCCATTCAGATATTTCGAGTTTTGTGTACAGCGCAAAGGGAATTGTGCTAACGAATTGGCAATGCGCGCATGGTCGGCTTCGGCGGCTTTCATTTCGATGATGACATTATCAAGTTGCAATTGGGGGAATTTGAGATTGGGACTCAGCCCAAAAGCTTGCTCGAAGGCGCGCATCTGATAATCGAGCGTCACGCGGATGCGCCCATCCATGCTGATGTAGTATTCGCGTTGATAGTGGTTGATGAGCACCGGGATCAGATTTTCCACCAAAAAGGTGAATTCATGGGTGCATTCCTGTTTCAGAGCGGCTGCGATCTCTCCCCAGTTGAGACGGGCAATATCCATGGGGGCTATAATCTTCTGGGTGGTTTTATACCCCAACATACCGCGTTTTTTCTTGATTTCAATTTGTCCCCCGTTTGCCAGCCAGCTTTCTCCATACCAGCGAAAGCGGAATTTTTCGCGATTGGCTGCCCCGTTAATATGATCTTTCATCAGGTCGCGGTCGCGGGTGTCGAAATAAATATTATTCACCTGGCGCGGCGGGTAAGCAATTTGAAAAGCATTAGGATGCGTAAAAACCCAACTGCGCACTTCGCCCAGATAGAGTGCATCGGCGACCATTTTTATTTCATAGCGGTAAGGATTGTTGTTCATTTGCCCAAAATGCCCTGCGTATACATGGCATCCACATCAATATTTTCTGTGGGAATGCTTTCGCCATTCAAGATGATCTCACTATCGGTCTGGCAGATGGCGGGCACCGCGGTATTGAGCAGTTCAAGCTCGTTGGCTTCAATCATAGCCGGGCCGTATTGTGGCTTTTTGATATATGCGGCCAATCCCACCACATGCGCCGTATCAATAAGGCTGTTGCTCACGCGAACCAACGACAGGTCTTTACTGGCGATACCGATATTGACATTGCGAATGACCAAATTTTCCAGCGTGATCGCGCTGCCCTCACCTGCCGAAATAGCCTTGTCGGCAATGTTGGCGAAATACGAATCGCTGATACTGACGTGAGACCCACTGACATCAAAAGCGTCGCCCTGGATGTCATGGAAACTGCAATTCATCGCCGATCCGGTGGTGAAATCGCCGTCAAAGGCATCGGAGGGGGTATTGCGGAATTCGACGTAGGAAAACTCAAATGGGGAACGGATCACGTTAAGAGCATCTTCGGTGGCGTTATCGCCAATGATGGA
>JABGRQ010000120.1:0-2694 GCA_018648225.1 Chloroflexota bacterium | reverse complement strand
AAACGCAGGCTGGTATTCTCTGGAATAAAGAGCGTATAGCCTTTGGGTATAATCAAATCGCCGTTCACATGCCAGTCACCGGGGATGATGGCAAGTTGCCCATCACCCAGCAGTGTGAGAAATTCGTGCGCGGCCAGGGCTTCTTCCAGTGTGCTGGTGGGTTTGACGCCCGCGATGACGCTATCGGGCAGCTGATTCGGGTAAATTGGAATGGCATAGGATTGCGATCCGCCGTAAAGATTGGTCTGCAAGGTCAGGATTTCGCCCTCGGGGGGGGATTCCCGCGTCCAGGCGGCTGGCCGGAATGGAAAATGAAGCGGGTACTGCATAATTGGTATTACTACTCTCAAGCAGAATCTCGGCTTCGGGGGTGACGATCACCTTCGATGTGCAGCTATCGAGCAGGCACCAACCCGCCTCGATAGTTAAAACTTTGTCACCAAGAACCAACTCGCGGAGTTGGACCGGCAGCACCATCAAATTAATCAGGTCAAGCTGCAAGAAGGTTTTTCCATCCTGCTCCACAAAATGATAATAACCGCGGATGGGCTGTACCGGATTCAGGTTGCGAGCGAGTAAATCGCGGCGGATTTCCAGCGTTTCCCAGGGGAGTTGCAAGTTGGGGTCATCGGCGTATTCTTCTAACAGTAGATTGTAGTAGCCTTCCAATTCGGGGCCAATTTCTGCTCGGAGCGTTTCGAGATATTCCGGTGCAGTAATGTGCTCGAGGGTTTCGACATAGGCTTTTTGCACGCCGGGCGCATCGAAGAGCCGGGAGTTGTAAAAGGGGTAGGCCAGTTGGTTGCGTTCAAAGCTGGGATGAAAAACCAAGCCATCAAAAGCAACCGGCTCGAGCAGGCTGGTGACCGGGTTGAAGTAGAAACGGTCGTTGTGCCAGATCGTGCCGTGTCCGCCGCCCCATAAGTCGGTGATGGCGAAGTATTTGCCCCATAATTCTTCATCAAGAGCCTGATCGGCAGAAAGCAGGCCGTGTTGCAGCGAATACAACAATGCTTCGGCGGCCTGAAATTCTTCGCTGAGTATTTCGCTGTTGCCAACCCGAGTGCCGCGGAAGGGGGTAATTTCGCTGTTGGCGGGGTTGTGTACGAGCCAGAAGCGGCCCAGATCGGTATTTGTGCCCATAAAGTTGCCCCAGTCGTACCAGGGCAAATTTTCACTGAAGCGTAAAATGATGCCTTCGCGCCGCTCTTGTGATTCGAGTAAATCTTCGCTGAAGCTTTCTTCGAGGGCATAGATACCTTTATGTTCGCCATTGATGATGACATTGACAAAATGATAGCGGGTTGCCAGGATGCCTTCTCGAAAGAGAGTTTGATGGTAGCCCCAATCACTCATAAAGGTGCGGGTTTGCGGTCCTTGCAGTGATAACCGTCGCATTCCTAATACTGCACCGTCGTTTTCGGTGACATGAATACGAAACGACCATTTATCGCCTTCAAGATGATCTACCACGTCACCTTTGAGACGCAATTTAATATTCAGAGTTTGCTCGTCGTTGTAGCGCATTTTGGCGGGGACCATATCGTCATCCGATGAATACAGTACACTGATGGCGAGGGCTTCTTCGCGTTTAGCTTCGATTTGCAGCATCGCCGAAGGGAATATCCAGAAAAACAGTTGCCAGCCCGTTGGCCTGGTAAAGTTGGCGTTCATTTTCAAGCTCGGCGGCGACTTCGTTGGCGGCTTCAGTGAGAATTTCGGGGGTTTCGGGCCGCCAGGTGCCGCGCAGAAATGATGTGATGCGTTCTGCGTATCCGGCGCGGTAAAACAACATTCCGCCCAGAAAGGCGATGATGATTACAATCAACATTCCCCCGTATAGCCCGTATGAGTTGAAGAACGTTTTCAGGCTCTTGCGTGTTTTTTTGTATTTGATTTTCATAATTGAACTTGGAGCGTCTGGGAGTAGAAAGGCTGCAAAAAGGATATACGCGGGTTGCTACGTACCCTATATATCTTTTTTGCGGAATTCTTCAGCATTATCCGCCCAGCAGGTTATTCTGCTCCACAACGCTGATCGTAGCATGAGCGTATTTTTCGTGAATGCGGTTAGAAATACGGGCAATGGCATCGGCCTTGCGCGCGCTGAAATAGAAGACCAGGCGCATTTCATTGGCGGTAGTATCGAAGCGGCGCAGGTCAATGCTTTTGAGTTCTTCGCCAAGTAATTCATTAATATAGGCAAACGTGGTCTCATCGCTACCTGATTCCAGAGGCAGAGCGATATTGAGATACAGACTGTTGCGCGTCGAGAGCTTGAAGCCTTTGTTGATAAGTTTGCGCAGCAAGAGATAGCTCATCATCACGGCGAACGCCGCCAGTGTTGGGATGCGCTGATCGGCGCCGAGTCCTAGCCCGATGGCGATCGCGAAGAACAGGAAGATCAACTCCTCGGGGTCTTTGATTGCCGTGCGGAAGCGCACAATCGAGAGCGCGCCGACCAACCCCAGTGATAGCGCCAGCGACGATTTCACCACCGAGATAACTAGCAGCGTAATCATGGAAAGCAGCGGCAAAATAGGGGCAAACTTCGAGCGGTTGGTCAGCGAATCGCCGAGTTTGGCGTAGTAGATTGCCAGCAGAACAGACAAGCCCAAACCCAGCAAAAGATTGAAGAGCAAGGTTGGGATGGAAAGCGGGGCGGGATCGGTGAAATTCATATAATTACTCCAG
>JABGRQ010000119.1 GCA_018648225.1 Chloroflexota bacterium | reverse complement strand
TTCAGCGGGCAGGCGGGTACTCATCTTTAGGAGCAAGTTTAACCCGGTTAGCGCCTGACCAATTTCGTCATGTAGTTCGCGAGCAATCTCGCGCCGCTCATTTTCTTGAACATCAACTAAACGCCGGGGAAGCGCCTGTAGTTGAAGATTGGCGTCTTCGATTTCCAATGTGCGTTCACGAACACGGATTTCAAGCTCATCTTTGGCCTGGCGCAGGGCTGCCTCAGCGCGCTGGCGGGCTTCGATATTCAGGCGCAATTCATTGCGCTGCTGCACCAATTGTTGTTCTAATGATGATTGTTCCGTGGTATCCAACGCAAAGATCAAGAGCCGCGCCCCAAACTCGTGGATGGCTTCGACGCGCAAGTTGTAATACATGGGCGCGCTATCGGGCAGGCGAGAAATAATTTGGGGGATTTCTAAAGCCCCCTCTGATGATGCCGCGATCTCGTACAGGCGATCTTCGAGACCGATCAATGCGGGGAAGTATTCCCAAAGGGACGAGTTTTCGCCCCCTTGAACTGGATCAACTACATTTTCCAGTCCGTACGCCTCCACCACTTGTAATTCATCATCCAGCAAAGCATAGGCAAAGATTTGCTGCCGGGCCAGGCGGGTGGTTATCCACTCTAAAACACGATCCATAATATGAAGTATCAGGCAATCTTGGATGCCAGCATGGCAAAAGCAGCTTCAACGTTCTCGTCGTTTTTGGCGCTGGTCAAAAATAGCGGCGCTTGAAATTCTTCGGCCAGTTCGGCCAGTTGCACTTCGGTGAGAACACGCTGCGCCACCAGATCGGATTTATTGGCTACGATCACAAAAGCTGCTCCGGGGCTGGCTGCTTGCAAATCGGCAGCATATAAACGCAGTGTTGACAAAGTGATGGCGCGGGTGAGGTCGCAAACCAGCATTGCGCCGGAAGCGCCTTTTATATAATTGGCCTGCGGGCCAGTAAATGCTTCACCCCCGGCCAGATCCCAAATTACCATTTGCAGGCGTTCATGTGGGTTTAGTTGCAACTCTTTACGGCTGATGTTTACGCCGATGGTGCTCAAATATTTCTCTTCAAAACGCTGGTACACAAATCGACGAACCAGGCTGGTTTTGCCAACTGCAAAATCACCCAACAAACAAAATTTTTTCTGAACTGTGCGCGTCATGGTCATAATGTTACAATACAAAGGCTATCAATCGTGTGCTGCTACACAAACTCTATGCAATATACCACATCTTTTTATCTTCTTGGAGGCAAGTATGACTGCTGAAACATCAAAACCCGGCGCAGCTTCGCCGAACGAATTAGAACGGTTGCGCGATATTCTATATGGAGAGCAGGCGCGGGTAACTGAAGATCGTCTTGCAGGGCTAGAAACGCGTGCCGCAGCGCTTGAAGAGCAATTGGCTTCACTGGCGAAAAAATTGGGTGATGAGAAAGTTTCCCGCGATACTTTCGGCGAGATGTTGATCGAACTCGGACAACGCCTGAAAGCGGCATGATCTCACAATGACAGTTTCCGACGCAACCCCGGCAGCATCTCCCAATAGCGAGGCGCTGCTCAATATTGTTCGGGCGATTCTTCTCTCGCAAGATCGAGAACAATTAGAAGCCCTCGAACAAGAACTCCACACGCTGACTTCTAGCACAAATATATCGCAGCAGGCACAAACGGCGCGCACCAACGCCATCTTTGAAAAACTCACGGAGCTGGATGATAAAACCCAGGCCAATGCCGACATTCAGCAGTTGGCAGAACGCCTGACACCTGTGATGACCGGTTTGATTCGGCGCACGATTCAGGATTCGCCCGATGAAATGGCTGAAGCGATTGGCCCGGTGATGGGGGAAGCGATCCGTGTACAAATTCGTGATTCGCGCAAAGAGATGGTCGAAGCGATTTATCCGATTATTGGCGAAACCATCCAGCGTGCTATCAGCGAGTTTTCCAAAGAACTGCAACGCAGTATTGATGCACGCCTAAAATCACCACTAACCCCCAAAGGGTTTGTCAAACGTCTTCGGGCGCGCTTCAGCGGTATTTCGAATGCTGAACTGGCGTTGCGCGAGGCGTTGCCTTTCAATATTAGCGAAATCTTCCTGATCCAACACCATTCGGGGCTGTTGCTGGCACACCAGCAACCCGACGGCGGCGAGGGGCACGATTCAGACTTGATCGGCGCTATGCTGACCGCGATTCGCGATTTTGTTCAGGATGCTTTTAAATCGAATTCGGCCAGCACAAGCGCCGAACTGGGCGAAATCAGCTTTGGGGATATGCAGATTAGCATTGAAAGCGGCCAGCACATTTATTTGGCAATCGTGTATTCCGGTATCGCGCCAGAGGGTTTTCACGCCGAACTGCATCAATTTATCGCCGATTTGCATGTGCAGCATAGCGCGGCGCTGCGAAATTATGCGGGCGATCCGGCAACACTCCCCAACCTGGCTCCGGCATTAGGGGCGTTGGCGCGGCCATCTCCCGTTGAAGATCAGGCCAGGCCGCTCAGCCGCGGGCAAAAATATAGCCTGGCAGGAGCCGCGATCGGTGCAGTTTTGCTGCTCACACTGGCGTGCTTCTACCTGTGGTTCACCATTAACCTGTGGCCGCTGGCTTTCCCAAAGGCTACGCCAACTTCCACGGCATCGCCCACGGCAACAGCAACCGCCACACTGACCGCCACCCCAACGGCAACGGCTACCGCAACCCACGCCACGACTTCCACGCTCATCCCCAGCGCGACTCACACGCTCACAGCCACGCAGCCCATCCCGTCGCCAACAATTTCAGTCGTTTACACAACCGGCAATGTTAATTTGCGCGCCTCCCCACAAATTGACGCCAAGATTCAAGGTGTGCTTTTGGTGGATACGCCCGTGCAGATTTTGGCAATTTATGGGGATTGGGTGCAAGTCAACTGGCAAAACGGCGACGAAATGCTGGCAGGCTGGATCAGCTCGCGGTGGGTGCAATTACCCGAAGAATTCCCTGCCTCCATTGTGACGCCCACAACTTCTGCCCCATGAATTTCGAGAGTCTCGTCCCACTATTGCCATATCTGATTTTTGCGATCGGCGTAATTGGTATCGGCATCTTCACTTCTCTAAGGGGAAAATTCAACATCCAGTCCTTTTATTATCATAAAAATGCGATCCTCAATCAACTGAGTGATGCGGTCATGGTGCTTAATCATCGCCACGAGATTATATTCACCAACGCGGCGATGACGGCTTTGCTACAAAATGCACCCCAGCCTGTAAACAGCAAATCGGCGGAAAGAGTACTCGCCAATTTCAAACCCTTTTATGAAATACTACAAAAACCTTGCCCGGCACATGAGGAAATAAGTTTTTCGCATCAGGGCAAGCTATGCCGTTATGAAGTCACCTATGCGGCGCTTTACAACATAAAAAAAGCGCCACGGGGTTATTTCGTTATTCTGCGCGACATCACCGAAGCCAGCAATTTACGCAGTGAACAGAGCGAAAACGAACATCGCTACCAGGCGCTTTTCCAACATTCCAATGATGGGGTCTTTATTCTAGACCTGGATGGCAAGCATATCCTGGTGAACCAGCGAGCCACGGATATGTTAGGTTTTCCCGTGGAGGAACTCGTCGGAAAGCATATTGCCGAAATGGTAGCTCCACATGAAATTACAGAAGCGATGGAGCGCTATCATGCCATCGTGGCGGGAAAAACGCTCCCTGTTTATGAACGTACATTCCGAAAAAAAGATGGCGCTTTTTTATCGACAGAAATCAATGCCACTCTCGTTCTGGATAATGACGGACAGCCAAAACATATCCAAAGCATTGTACGCGATATCACTGAGCGAAAACGATCCGAAGCGTATCTAATCGACAGTGAAAAACGCTACCGGAATCTGGTTGAAGATATGCCAGCTTTGATATGCCGTTTTTATCCAGATGGCACGCTTATTTTTGTCAATCAGGCCTACTGTGTAGCCTTCGCGAAAACATCAGCAGAGTTGCTTGGTTTTAATTTTTTCGAATTCATTCCGCCTGAAGAAATTCAACAAGCCAAAGCACACCTTGCATCGCTCAACCCTGCCACCCCGGTGAAGACATACGAACACAAAATCATTTCGCCCAATGGGGAAATCCAGTGGCAGCAATGGACAGATCGAGCTTTCTTTAATCATCGCGGCGAAATAATCGAATACCAGTCGATAGGGCTAGATATTAGTCACCGAAAAAAAACAGAACAACGGTTACGCGAGGCACAAAATGCTGCCGAAGCTGCCAATCAGGCGAAAAGCACCTTCCTTGCCCATATGAGCCACGAACTACGCACACCGCTCAACGCCATTTTGGGCTACAACGAGTTACTCGCGCAAGAACCCGATTTAACGCATCAGCAAGCCGATATTATTCAAATCATTAACCGCAGCGGTGAACACTTGCTGGCATTGGTTAACGATATTCTGGATTTCTCCAAAATCGAGGCCGGGAGTATTGAATTACACAATGAAACTTTTAATCTGCCGGAATTGCTGGCTAATCTGGCAGAGATGTTCCGCCTACCCATTGAAGAAAAAAATATAGCATTGGGCTTTGAGTTGCCCGATGATCTGCCACAATTCGTTCTCGCCGATCGGCGAAAATTGCGCCAAATTTTGATAAATTTAATGAGCAACGCGGTCAAATTCACCACCAAAGGCAATATCACCCTCATCGTCCACTGCCAGCCCGCCCCAGGCCCGCTGGATGAAGATACGCTCGAACTGAAATTCGCCCTGCAGGATACAGGCAGCGGAATCCCGGAAGATCAGCTCGAAAATATTTTCAATCCCTTTTTTCAAAACACTTCCGAGAACGCAGATATTGGCGGCGTAGGTTTGGGCTTACCGATCAGCCGGGAATATGCCCGCATGATGGGCGGAAAACTCACCGTCAGCAGCGAAGTGGGCACTGGTTCGATTTTCCGCTTCACAATTTTGGCGAAGGGCAATATCCACCCTGGCAAGCTCGCCACTAAAAACCGCCCAGGTAAACAACGCACAAGATTAGCCGACAACCAGCCACTCTATCGAATATTGGTTGTTGAAGATATTGAATCCAATCGCAATTTACTCACACGTATTCTGGAACCACTGGGTTTCGATCTGCAAGAAGCCCATAACGGTTTACAAGCGGTTGAAATTGTAAAAAACTGGCTGCCTGATCTTATCTTCATGGATATTCGTATGCCGGAAATAGACGGTTTGCAAGCGATTCGCGAGATCAAAAAGTTGCCAAATCGTGAGAAGATCAAATTTGTCGCCCTGACTGCCAGCAGTTTCGAAGAAGATCGCAGCAAGATTTTGGCGGCGGGCTACGATGGATTCATTCCAAAGCCTTTCCGGCGCCAGCAAATTATTGATGCTTTGGAGCAGCATTTAGGCGCAAAATTCATTTTTCAAAACACACGCTCAACCAGAAATAAAACGCTCCGTAAGGATCCTGCCTTTCCTGCACTACATGCTATTCCCCCGCTGCAACAAGCGATGAAAGATTCAGCCCTCGATGCGCTGATTCACGCGCTGGTTCACGATCTAAAGAATCCACTCAGCATCATCATGGGGTGTGCAGATATGCTTTCAGACGATCGAGAGCAATTATCGGCGGATACAATTGAACGCATCACCCAGGAGATTCTCAATAGCAGCCTGAAGCTTAATACGATGCTGGATACGATTGCAGATTCGTTGCATCAACCCAACCTCGAAGAAGAATAGACCGAAAAATCGGTGTGCGTGGGAGCACACCTATTTTCGGGATTTCACTCTCGATGATCCGGTCAGTTACGATTCGATTTTCAGCCATCAAAGCGGGAGTTTTGTCAGTTGAAAATCCAGCCAAAGCGCGTGATAATATACTCTCGAAAATAAACAGCCAGCGGATTATATAAACCTTCACCCCTGTGCACCCAAAAAAGGAGAAAGTTATATGGCTACGATTGCCAAGCCTATTGAAACCCTAAAAAAAGCGCACCACAATCTGGCATCCTACAACTATAAGATCAAACCCGTCGATAAAGGGTATGCCAATCGCACGCTTCATATCAACCTGGAAGACTACAGCATCCAGGAGCAACCCGTTACGCAGCAAATGAAAGATCTCTTCACCGGCGGGCGCGGCTTTGCATTATGGCTGCTTTGGAAGGCGATCAAGGATAACACCCAATGGAATGACCCCGAAAATGCGCTGGTGATCGCCAACGGCCCTATTGGCGGGCTGACAGCTTACCCCGGCCTGGGCAAATCAACTGTGGTCACGCTCTCGCCACTCACCAAAAGCGTGATCGACAGCAACGTGGGCGGCTATTTCGGCCCGTATCTCAAATTCTCGGGCTTTGATGCCATCGACATCCAGGGCAAAGCCCCCGAAGATGTCTTCGGCGAAGTCATCATCGTGATTGACGGGGATACCGGTGCGGTCTCCATTGAAACAGCTCCATTGGAAGATGTTGACTCCCATTTATTGGCCGGGCAGCTCGCCGAACACTACGGCGACGGCAAACGCGGCAAATATGGCGTTTCTACCGTCACCGCGGGGATGGCCGCCGAACATATTAACTACGCCTGCCTGAACTTCAGTTGGTACGATGTGCGCCGCCAGGAGATGCGCCTCAAACAAGCCGGACGCGGCGGCACCGGGCGCGTTTTCCGCGATAAAGGCATCAAAGGTATTGTCGTCAAATTTAACGGCCTCAAAGGCGATGTCAATAATCCGGTGGATATGTTCATGATCCGTCAGGCTGGCAAGCGCATCAATAGAGAAATTTCCGATTTGGACGACAAACAGAACCAGATGCGCAAAGTCGGCACCGCCCATTTGGTCGAGATCATGGATCACTTTGACCTGCTGCCGGTACACAACTTCCGCTACGGCGCGCACCCCGAACACAGCAAAATCGACTCGTCTGTCTGGCACGAACAATTCACACAGGGCATCAACGATGCCTGCTGGGCAGGCTGCACCATGTCGTGCTCACACGGTGTGGATGGCTTCGCGCTGCAAACCGGCCCCTACAAAGGCGAGAAAGTGCTCGTCGATGGCCCCGAATACGAGAACGTCTCCGGGCTGGGTTCCAACATCGGGGTGTTTGACCCGCTGGCCGTCATCGAGATGAATTTCTACTGCGACACCTACGGGGTCGACACCATCTCCTTCGCCAACTGCGTAGCCTTTGTGATGGAGTGCTGGCAATATGGCATTCTGGATGCGGAGAAAACCGGCGGACTGGACCTGACCTGGGGCAACGCCGACTCGGCCCTGGAGATTTTGCACCAAATGGCGCGGGGGGAGGGTTTCGGTGTGACCGTTGGGCAGGGTACGCGTTATATGAAGCAGTATTTTGCCGAGGAATTTGGCGGCGACGCGGCCTTCCTGAACGACATCGCCATGGAAACCAAGGGGCTGGAAATTTCGGAGTATATGACCAAAGAATCCATCGCCCAGCAAGGCGGCTACGGGTTGGCGCTGAAAGGCGGCCAGCACGACGAAGCCTGGCTGATCTTCATGGATCAAGTAAACAAGCAGCTGCCTACCCTCGAAGACAAAGCCGAAGCGCTGCACTACTTCCCCATGTGGCGCACCTGGTTCTCCATCCACGGGCTGTGCAAGCTCCCTTGGAACGATATTCTGCCCGAAAACAACGCCCAGACCGACGAGCCGCATAAAGTTCCCGAACACGTTGAAAACTACACCTGGCTCTATGAGGGTCTGACCGGCAAAAAAGTCACCCCCGATGATTTGCTGGCACAATCAGAGCGGGTTTACAACTTCCAGCGCGTCTTTAACCTGCGCGTAGGTTTCGGCACCCGCGAACACGATGTGGTTCCCTACCGCGCTATGGGACCAGTCACCACCGATGAGTATGAATCCCGCCAGGAACGTTATGACGGTCAACTCAAAGATATTCTGGGGCTTGATCCCGAAGCTATGAGTCTGGAAGAAAAAATGACTACCCTGCGAGAGCATCGCTTTGCGCAATACGCCGAAATGACCGATACCGTTTACAAACGCCGCGGCTGGAATAATAACGGCATTCCTACCGTAGAAAAGCTCAAAGAATTAGGCATTGATTTGCCTGAAGTTGTGGAAATCGTTCAACGCGCACAATAATACTTTGTGCCGCACCCCCGAAAATAAAAGTACCTGGGTGAAATTTTCCCAGGTACTTTTATTTTCGGACAATTTTTATCCCCTTTACAAATTAAGAATATATGTTCTATAATATGGCTATCCTATTCTGATTCAATCCAAGGAGCCACAGCCATGTCTAAGCATCCGATTATCCATATTGAGTTTTCAGCCGCCGACCGTGAAGCTGCCGGTCAGTTCTACAATTCAGTTTTTGATTGGAAAATCCAACAAATGCCTGAAATGAACTATGCCACCTTCACAGCCAAGGGCGGCCCCGGAGGCGGATTCAACCCCGTGAGCGAAGAAAATCCTGCCGGAACGACGTTAATCTATATCAGCACCGACGATATTCCAGCCACGCTGGCACAAATCGAGAAACACGGCGGCACGAGCATTGTCCCCGAAACAGAAATCCCTGGAGTTGGTTGGTTTGCCGTATTTAAAGACCCCACCGGGAACACAGTTGCGCTTTATAAGGACAAGCCCCAGTAAATCTTGCTTCCAAATACACAAAAAAAGAGCGAGGGAACACAACCTCCCGCGCTCTTTACGCGAAGCTAACGCTCAATCAAAAAACGCTTTTTCCATTCATACAGCCGATTCAGGGCTTCAATCGGCGAAAGGGTATTCAAATCGAGCTTTTCCAATTCATCCCGCATCGGATTGGTTTCCGGAAAGAGATTCAATTGTTGGGGCACATGCGGGTCAATTTTCACCGTCTGTCCAGAAGAAACCTCGAGTTGCTGCAAAATTTCTCCGGCGCGCTGGATCACCGGGCGCGGCATCCCTGCCAACTGCGCCACATGAATGCCATACGAGCGATCTGCCCCACCGGCGACAATCGTGTATAAAAAGACCACATCTCCATCGGCCTCGCTGACAGCCACATTATAATTGCGCACCCCCGGCAGCAAATCGGCCAATTGAGTCAGTTCGTGATAATGGGTGGCAAAGAGTGTCTTCGAGCGCAAGCGGGGATGATTATGCACATATTCCACAATCGCCCAGGCAATCGAAACGCCATCGTAGGTGCTCGTGCCGCGCCCGATCTCATCCAAAATCACCAGACTGCGCGGCGTGGCATGATTCAAAATATTGGCCGTTTCGACCATCTCGACCATAAAGGTCGATTGCCCGGCGTGAATTTCATCCTGCGCCCCGATGCGCGTAAAAATGCGATCCACCAACCCAATCCGCGCCGACGCTGCCGGAACAAAACTGCCCATCTGCGCCATAAGCGCAATCAGTGCCACCTGCCGCAAAAAGGTGCTTTTGCCGGACATATTTGGCCCAGTGACTATGCGCACACGCTCGCCCTCTTCAAAAATCACATGGTTGGGTACAAAACGCTTTCCGGCGGGCAGCATCCTCTCAACCACCGGATGGCGGCTGGCTTCAATCGCCAATACATCTTCAGCAACCACTTCAGGGCGCACAAATCCATTCAACGCGGCTACTTCGGCCAGTGTTGCCAGCACATCTAACTGAGCCAGGGCGCGCGCCGTCGCCAATATGCGCGTCGCACTCCCCGCCAAACGCTGACACACATCCAGAAAAAGCCGCCGCTCTACATCTTTTATGCGTTCTTCGGCGTTCAGCACCAGACTCTCGTATTCCTTCAATTCCGGCGTAATATAGCGTTCGGCGCGCACCAGTGTTTGCTTGCGAATATAATCCTCGGGCACCAGCTCGCTATGGGTATGGGTGACTTCGATATAGTAGCCAAAGACTTTATTGTAGCCAACTTTGAGGGATGAAATCCCGGTGCGTTGCCGCTCATGGGGTTCGAGATTCTTGATCCACTCCCGCGCGTGGCGCGAGGCCTCGAGGATATCATCTAACTCCGCGGCGAATCCCGACTTAATCACGCCCGGATTCCCGAGGGTGGCCGGCGGTTCCTCAGCGATGGCTTGTTCGAGCAAATCCAACTCGGTGCTGCAATGATGAAATGCAGCCAAAATTCCATCGAGGGGCGAATCACCATCGGGGAATAGGCTGCGCAATCCGGGCAGTTTGCGCAGCGTCTCTCGAAGGGCAACCAAATCTCGGGGCTGGGCAGTCCCACCCACCACACGATTGGTCAGGCGTTCTAAATCAGCCAACGGCTTAAAGGCCTGACGCATCTCTGCCCGCGCGAGACCATCGTCATAAAAAAACTGCACCCCTTGCTGGCGAGCGTGGACTTGCTCCACATCCAATAGCGGCTTGCTGACCCATTGGCGCATCAGGCGCTTGCCCATCGGCGTGACTGAGCGGTCCAGCACGCCCAGCAGCGAGCCTTCAACGTGGTCGCCGCGCAGCGTGCCGGTGAGTTCCAAATTGCGGCGCGTGGCCGCATCGAGGGTCATAAACTCGTTGAGATGGTAGGCGCTCAGCCCGGTAAGCAGGTTCAGGGCAGCGGGCTGGGTTTCAGCCAGATATTGCAGCACCGCCCCCGCCGCGCGGATCGCCAACGGCAGGCCGCGCACGCCAAAGCCATCCAGCGAAGCAACTTTGAAATGCGCCAGCACGGATTCTTCGCAACGTGAGTATTCAAAACGCCAGGCAGGCCAGTCGGTGAGGTGGCCGGGAAGATTATTGTTGAGGAGCAAGTTCTCCGGGGCAAGAATCTCCACGGGGGAAAGGCGGATCAACTCTGCCCGCAGGATTTCGTGAATATCCCCCCCCTTTAATTCCGTGGCCGCAAATTCGCCGGTGGTAATATCCACATAGGCTACTCCGGCACGCTTTTCATCGAGCAGCATACACGCCAGATAATTATTGGCATCCCCTGGCAGCAATCCCGGCTCCATGATCGTCCCCGGCGTGACCACGCGTACGACTTCGCGCGGCATCAGGCCGTTGATCGGCTCCGTGCCAACTTGTTCGCAGATCGCCACATGATAGCCCTTATGAATCAGGCGTCCGAGATAATTTTCGGCGGCGTGATGCGGAATTCCGGCCATCGGTACGCGGTCACCTTTGGCGACATTGCGCGAGGTGAGTACAATATCGAGTTCGCGGGCCACAATATGGGCATCTTCGTCGAAGGTTTCGTAAAAATCCCCCAGGCGAAAAAAGAGCAGCGCATTTGGGTATTGGCGCTTGATGTCGAGATATTGACGGCGAACAGGGGTGGTGTTTTCATCAACCATAGGTTGATTCTATATGGAGCTACTCGAATCGACAAGGGCACAATATAAAAAGAGCGCCAGCATTGTGCTGACGCTCTTTTTGGTACCACACAGAAATATATCCGACTCCTATTTACAGTGTAATAACGATATCGCTCAACAATGCTCCATCCACCAGCGAGTAGATTTGCACCAGGAACTGATTTGACCCCAACGCAGTAACCCGCAACAGGATGCCCAAATCTGGGTAGCTGATATTCAACAAGACTGTTCCTGCCGAAGTCCCAGACCATTGTTCGAATTTCAGCGTGCCAATCGGGGTGTTCCCATCCGCACCATTGAAGAAGAAGCGCACCGTGCCATCAGCGTCTTGCGTGAGGTTCAAACTGGCGTTATCAAATAGTATGCTTGCCGCCTCGCCATCACCATCTTCTTCAACGACAAGAACGGGCGGTGGCGCGGGCGGCGCAGGAGGCGTGTACATCAATGCATCGTAAGCCTGCACCAGTCCGAAACCGTAGTCCGCATCCCAGCCAGGGGTGCCCAGATCAAGAGCAGTAGATAAGAGGGCATCCCTGATCTTGTCTGGCGTATCGAATTCAGGCAGACTGGCGAGCAGAGCCGCAACACCCGACACAAATGGTGTCGCCATAGATGTGCCGTTCCATTTGACATAATCATCATCATAAACAGTTGAGTATATATTAGCACCAGGGGCAACAACATCTACACCTTGGTGGCCTTCGGGTTTCTGAGGATCACCTGAGTAGGTGTAATAGGACGAAAAATCGGTATAAGTATTCGTTTCATCCGAAGCGCCCACAGCTATCACATTCGAGTAGGCCGCAGGGAAGTTGACCGCACAGGCTTCAGGAGAGCCCGGAGTATATCCGGGGAGATCGCAATTCCCTGCCGCAGCCACGATTGTTACACCCAAACTGTAAGCATAGTTAATGGCATTTTCGGTATCGTTATCAGGAAGTTCACCCCCTAAACTCAAGTTAATAACAGTAGCCCCATTATTCGCGGCCCAAATAATGCCATTAGCAATTGCTGCATCCGAACAACCTGTGCTATCACAAACTCTAATTGGCATTATCAGGGAGCCCCAAGAAGTTCCCGCCATGCCTGTCGCATTATTCGTTACTGCCGCAGCTATTCCAGCCACATGTGTTCCGTGTTCCTCCCCACCAGGATCACTAGGATCAGCGTCATTATCTACAAAATCATATCCTGCAATAAATTTTCCGAGTAAATCTGGATGATTCAGATCAAACCCAGTATCTATTACAGCAATGATAACAGAAGGGCTGCCCGTTGTAATACCCCACGCTTGGGGAGCTTGGATTTTATCCAGGCCATATTGATCACCAGCGTCATAAGCAAGGTCGTCAGGAATAGCCAAAGGCTGAGACAAGACAGCATCCTGCTCGGTGGCATCAAGCGCTTCAACCACTGTTTCCGTCAACGGCTCTGCATCTTCAAGAATCTCCACAGCCTCAATCGAAACAAGCGCCAGGGCTTCACCATCTTCGTTAACAACACCGATAATCGTACCCTCGGTATCCATCACAACAATCGGAACCGAAGCGCTTTCAGTAGGTGTACTTTCTTCTTCGGACAGTGAAGTTTCTTCGATCTCAGTTTCGCCATCAACTTCGTCGGCGACCGGAACTTCTTCTACAATTTCTTCAGCTTCCACGGGCGCAACTTCTTCGGTTTCCGTTTCCACAGGCTCGGCCTCGTCAGCGGCTGGCAACTCTTCTACACCTTCTTCGGATTCAGCGGGCGCAACTTCTTCAACCTCCGCTTTCACAGGTTGAACCTCACCACTGGTTTCGTCAGCGACCGGCGCTTCATCACCCACGGCTTCTTCTGCGGGAGGCGAATCAACGGTTCCCCCCTCATCGGCATAGGCCACCAGTGATGCCGGAAACACCATTGTGGCCACAAGCGCAAAAACCACCCCTAAATTCAATAAACGGTAGAATTTCATGGTACATCTCCTTTTTATCTCAATTCCCTGCTTTATATTGAAGGTTGGATGCGCAATGATTGCCCCTACCTTACAAATTTGTTAGTCTTTATTATATATGTATCTTAAGTACTAACGCAATAGGCATTTGTACTATGTTTCACTTGACTTAAATATATGACGCTTTACATATTTTTTTCGCATCGACACCCTTTGAGGATGGCGACTTTGTGTGAAAATGCGTGTTCGCATTGCCCCTTGTAAATTTCGCAGTATAATAAAGCCACTATATTTTACGAAAGGAGTGTAAGACATTATGGCAAGCGTAACTTACAAGAACGTATTCAAACGCTTTGGCGATGTTACGGCGGTAAACGACCTTAGCATCACGATCGAGGACAAGGAATTCCTGGTTCTCGTTGGCCCTTCTGGCTGCGGCAAGTCCACCGCTTTGCGGTGCCTGGCTGGGCTGGAAGATATTTCAGATGGGCAAATCCTCATTGGCGACCAGGTGGTCAACGATGTGGCCCCCAAAGATCGGGATATCGCTATGGTATTCCAATCTTATGCCCTGTATCCCCACATGTCTGTCTATGACAATATGGCATTCGGGCTAAAATTGCGCAAGTACCCCAAAGAGGAAATCAAGCGGCGTGTAGATGAGGCCGCTCAAATTCTGGGGATCGAAAACTTGCTCGATCGCAAACCCCGCCAACTTTCCGGAGGTCAACGTCAGCGAGTAGCCGTTGGACGCGCGATTGTGCGCGAGCCAAAAGTCTTCCTCCTTGATGAACCCCTCTCGAACCTGGATGCCAAGCTGCGCGTGCAGACCCGCACCCAAATCACCAAACTGCACAAGCGCCTGGCAACCACCTTTATCTATGTGACCCACGACCAGGTAGAGGCAATGACCATGGCCAGCCGCATCGCGGTGATGAATCACGGCCTGTTGCAACAGCTCGACACCCCACAAAACCTGTACGACAAGCCCAACAATCTCTTCGTGGCGGGCTTCATCGGCTCTCCGGCGATGAACTTCTTTGAAGCCAAACTCGAAAAAGATGGCGGCAAAATTTACGTCAACACTGGCGATTTCAAGGTTCAAGTTCCCGATGAGCACGCCGATGTTTATCAGCCGCATGTTGGCAAACAGGTTGTTTTCGGCTTGCGCCCTGAAGATGTCTACGATCCCGGATATGAAGCCCCTGGCATCATCGGCCAAAGCGTCGAAGCCAATGTTGAAGTCACCGAATTGATGGGCAACGAAATCTTTGTGTTCTTCAAGAGCGGCGAATACGAGTACGTTGGGCGCATTGATCCCCGCACCCAATTCAAGATGGGTGATAAAGCCCGGGTCACGTTCAACATGGCAAATATGCACATCTTCGATAAGGAGACTGAGCAAGCCATTCGCTAAATATCCAGAAGCGAAATTTCTTTGCAAAGAAGTTTCGCTTCTTTTCTCGAATCAGGACGCGGCCTATTGTGCCGCGTCCGTCCGCGTAACAAGGAGTTCCTATGCCCTACGAATATATTCCTAATCTTTTGAAATCTAACCAGAGCAAGATTGTTTTGCTGATTATGGATGGGCTGGGAGGCTTGCCGATTGAAGCCGGAGGCCCGACCGAGCTCGAGGCGGCTGCAACCCCAAATATGGATCAGCTTGCCGCCGAAGGGACTCTCGGCCAAATCACGCCCATTCGACCGGGGATCACCCCCGGGTCTGGCCCCGCTCACCTGGCGCTCTTCGGCTACGATCCGCTCGAATATGAAGTCGGGCGCGGTGCGCTCGAGGCCAACGGCGTCGGCCTGGATGTCAATCCCGGCGATATTGCCGTGCGCGGCAATTTCTGCACCCTTGATAAAAACGGCCTGATCAGCGACCGGCGCGCCGGTCGCATCTCCAGCGAGGAAGCCATGCCCGCCATCGAGCGACTGCAAAGCATCCAACTGGACGGTGTCGAACTGGAAGTGCGCCAGGTGAAAGAATACCGCTTCGCTGTGGTGATGCGCGGCGAGGGGCTGCACCCTCATCTAAACGATACCGATCCGCAAGTCACCGGAAAAGCCCCCTTGCCTATCAGAGCCTTAGAGCCAGCCGCCCAACGCGCCGCTGTTTTATTCACGCAATGGGTTGCCGAGGCACAAAAAGTACTCGCCGACCAACCCAAAGCTAACGGCGTGACCCTGCGCGGCTTCGCCACCGATCCGGGCCTGCCAGGCTATAGCGACGTATATGGCTTGAACGCGGCCTGCGTGGCCGTCTACCCCATGTATCGCGGCGTCTCCAAGCTCGTTGGCATGGATGTGATTGAGTTTGCAGGCGATACCCCTGCCGACGAATTCGCCGCCGTCGAGAAAATTTGGGATGCCCATGATTTCGTCTTTATCCACATCAAGAAGACCGACAGCAAGGGTGAAGATGGTGATTTTGCCGGAAAGGTGAATATCATCGAAAGTGTGGATGCGGCCTTGCCTCAATTGCTGGCACTCAATCCCGATGTGCTGATGATTACCGGCGACCACTCTACCCCGGCGCGTATGAAATCGCATTCGTGGCATCCGGTTCCCTTCCTGCTGTGGGCGCCTGCCACACACCGCCCGGATTTTGAAACCCAATTCGGCGAACGGCCCTGCGCCCGCGGCGGGCTGGGCACCTTCCCGGCAGTCGATATTATGTCGTTGGCGTTGGCCCATGCCGAGCGCATGAACAAATATGGGGCGTAAAAACTTAACGCAAAGGCGCAGAGAGGCGAAGACGCAAAAAAATCAAAGAACTTTGCGTCCTTGTAACTTTGCGTCCTTGCGTTAAAAAAACTCATGAGCAAATACCGCTTCCCCCATATTCCCATCAGCAAAATTTACACATCTTTCAACGCCCCGATCACCGAGATGGATTGCGGCAAGAAGTGCGCGCCGCATAATCCCAGCGGGAAGCCGTTTTGCTGCGATATTTGTGAGGCGGTACCCGCGGCGTATCTGCAAGAATGGGATTATCTACAAAAAAATACCGATCTTTGGCAGACGTGGCGCGGCGACGAATGTGATACTAGTCCCAAAGAGTTGGCAACCCTCCAGGCGGAGACGCCCGAAACAATGATCTTGTTAGCTTGCCTGGGGCCAGATCAATGCCAGCGCGAGTACCGCGCCCTGAGCTGCCGCCAGTTCCCGTTCTTTCCTTATATCAGCGATGATTTTCGTTTTTTGGGATTGGCCCACGAGTGGGAATTCGATGGCAAATGCTGGGTGATCGACAATCTGGATGCCGTAAGCACTACCTATCGGGCGGAATTTATTCAGACCTTCGACACATTTTTTGACATCTTTCCGCAAGAGATGGAGAGCTATGCCATTAAAAGCGAAGCGATGCGCGCTGAGTTCTTGAAACGACGGCGGCGCATCGCTATTTTGCATCGTAACGGGGCAGATTATTTACTCAGTCCGGGCAGCGAGCGCCTGGCCCTAAAATAAAGCAGCCTGTCTTTTAGCCCGCTTCTGGGCGTGCATCGTCATTGATTTCAACCGCGGGGGTTGACTCTTCGGGTTGTTCAATGATTTCGCGCGCTCGCATGCGCGAATTAATGTGGAAAGGGATATCAATCACAATCACGCCTGGCTGGGCGCGCAGCCGCGCCCGCAAGACGTTGGCACTCTGATTATGCAAGAGTTGCGTTGCCAGCGTTGGGGAAATAAATTCGGGCACAACGACAGTTATCAATTCATTGGGGAATTCGTTTTCCTTCACGTTCTGAATGAAATCAAAAACCGGCTCCAATACATCACGGTAATCGTAGTCAATACAAATCAGGCGCGCGTGATCGGTTAATTGCGGAAAACGATTCCAGCGCTCAAGCACATGTTCTTTTTGCTCTTCGTTGATGGTAACGCAAATCACGCGCACATCACCAGATAACCGCCGGGCATATTGCAGGGCGCGCAAAGTGCCTCGGTGAATATCCCCAATGGGAACAATCACCACATCGGCCACATCGATCAACTTCGAGCCAATCAAGTTGCGCGTGCGCAGGCTTTCGGCCACATCATCGTAGTGCATCCGAATGGATTTAAACATCCAGACTAATAATGGGATCGTCAATACAATCACCCAGGCGCCATCCACAAATTTTGTGGCGATAAGAACGATAAGCACCACAAACGTAATCAGCGCGCCAACCCCGCTTAACAGCATTTTCAGTAGCCAGTTTTTTTCATTATGCAACGTAGTGGCTGCTGTCTGGACAGTTTCACCGGGTTTAAGTTTGCTCACTTTGCGCATCAGCTTGACCATGCTGGCCTGAGATAATGTGAAGCTGACCATGACGCCCAGCGCATAGAGCGGCAGCATGGCAAATTCATCGGCTCGAAAAATGATAACCACGACTGATGATAATAAAGCCAACGCAACAATCCCGCCGCTATATACCAGACGATCCCCGAGGTTCATCATCCAGCGCGGCATGAAGCCATCGCGCGCAAGGAAATAACCCAGGCGGGGAAAATCTTGAAAACCGGTATTAGCAGCTAAAACCAGGATCATCATGGTGAAAAATTGCACCCAATAGTACAGAAACCCATCGCCTACGATTGCGCGCGTCATCTGGGAAAGAATGCTATCGGTTTCTGCAGGCACTAAATTCAAGTGTGTGGCGAGAAAGGAGATTCCACCAAAAAGCGCCATAGCAATGATGCCCATAATCAGCATGGTTTTGGCGGCATTGGTTGCCTCGGGGGGTTTGAAGGCTTTGACTCCGTCGCTGATGGCTTCAATACCGGTTAACGCGGTACACCCTGCGGCAAATGCCCGCAATAGCAGCCAGGTATATGCAAAACCGGTAAAAGTGCTCTGGGGTTCGATAACCGGTGCGGTGATCGCCATCGGTGTAATGCCAAACAAACCGAAATATTTTGAGAGACCAACCAGCACAACCAAAAGCACGCCAACGACAAAAGCATAGGTCGGCAGTGCAAAGATTGACCCGCTTTCGCGCACACCGCGCAGATTGATCCAGGTTATCAGCAGAATAGCGACCAAAGCCAGGGTGACCTGATAGGCGTGCAGTGCCGGAAATGCAGAGGTAAGCGCCCGCATCCCGGCAGAAACAGAGACTGAAACAGTGAGAATATAATCCGTCATCAATGCGCCAGCCGCCAGCAAAGAGGGTGAAGTCCCCAGGTTATCTTTGGTAACGCGGTAACCACCGCCGCCTTCGGGGTAGTGCATGATGACCTGAATATAGCTAAAGATCACAATCCCCACCAAAAGAGCAATCATCAGCGCGATGGGCAAGGTAAGCGCTAATGCGCCGCTGCCCAGCACGATTAGAATACTCATGATGGCTTCGGTGGCATAAGCATTGCTGCTGATCGGGTCGGAGGCAAAAATTGCCAGGCCGCGGATTTTATCCAGCCGTTCATGCGATTCCATGCTGCTGGGGAATGGCTCGCCAATAATACGTCGTTTTAAAGATGAATAATCCATAACAAACTCCAAATACAAATTAGCTGATATATCGCATTGTCCACCACAGGGCACACAGAGGACAGCTTTGTTTCCATTGCGAAAACTTTGTGAGCTCCACGCTTTCGTGGTATGAAAAGGAGATATACTGCATAGAACTTTAACTTACAAAAGCCCGGCATTATACTCCCTTCTTTAAAATTTGTTTAGGATTTTCTTTTAATGGCTTATCGGGAACTAACTTAAGAAATTCTCAAATGTGGACAGCCACCACGGGGCTTCCCTAAAACCTTGAATATCTAGTTTATTTTATAATTCCCCGGATATTTCGCCATCACGCAAAACAATCGGATCATCTTCCCAAGGGTCCAGTTCAAACAACCGGCAACGAATATAGCGCCCAATGATACTCAGCGAGACAACCGTGGGAACAATGATAAGCGCGATCAATGCGCTGCCCAATGTCAGGGCGCCGACCACAGAAATAAATACTACTCCCGGGTGAATTTTCAAACGCCTGCCCATAATATATGGCTGCAAAACAACATTCTCCAGCACTTGAATTGCGGAGAAAAGTACAACGGTAAGCACGGTCAGCCACAGATTTGAAATTGCCAAATACGATGAACCCTTGAACCAGGCTACAATCACCGCCACCAACAATGTCACAGTTGGTCCGAAAGAGGGGATTAGATCGAGTGTTCCAGCCAAAAGGCCAAAGAAAGCTGCCATTGGCAATCCAATGCTCGCTGCGCCAATTCCCGACAATATGCCAACAATCAGCATGAGGGTCAACTGGCCGCGCAGATAAGCTGCCCAAACGACTTTGATCTCGACATGAAGACGGCGCGCGTCACCTTGATAGTCCGGAGAGAATAAACCGAAAATCCATTCACGCAGCCGCACCCAATCGACAAGCAAGTAATATACTGTCACCAAAATTATCAACATCCAGCCCAGGTTGGTGCTGGCTGACCGAATCATGCGAAATACCCGATCTGGATTTAAAAGTCCTGACGATGCTGATTGAATTTCATCCCAAATCGGCTGCAAATCCACTTGAATATCAAATCTCCTGGCGATCGTCTCAATATCGGCTTCCAATCGAGGGCCAATGAGATGCAGTTCAGTCGTTAAAGTCTGGGCTTGTCGCGCTACCAATGGCACAAAGTTTAACAACACGGTCACAAGCGCCAGGACAAATAAACTATATACCAGCGATACCGCCCAGACATGATCCAATCGGGTATATTTTTTGAGACGATTCACCAGCGGGTTGAGCAAATAGGCCAGTAATGCGGCAATTACTAACGGGGCAATCATCCCCTTAATCAATGAAAATACCCAGACTCCAAAAATAAAGAGCAATATGCTAATATATATCTTATTCGTGCGAGACCAATTTTTACTCACGCAATATCCTTTTCAAAACCACTTTTTGTGTTTAAAAAATACTAACATGCCGATGAAGGTCACCCCCAAGAAACTTAATAGAGCGAAATAGCCCCACTGCCATTGCAATTCGGGCATATTGACAAAATTCATGCCATAAAGTCCGGTAAAGAATGACATCGGAATAAAAATGGTCGAAATGATTGTCAGTACTTTCATCACTTCGTTCATACGGTTGCTGATACTGGAGAGATAAATATCGAGCATACCGGAAACCATATCGCGGAAAGTCTCTACCGTATCGATGATCTGAATCGTGTGGTCATAAACATCCCGTAGGTAGATCAGAGATGTTTCCTTAAACAACGGAGTTTCACCACGTTCCAGCGCACCAATCACTTCTCGCAACGGCCAAACCGATTTCCGCAGGAAAATGAGTTCACGCTTCAACTCATGGATGGATTGCAGAGTTTTGGGATCGGCGTGTGTTACCAGTTCTTCCTCCAGGAATTCGATCTGGTCCCCCAGGTTTTCCAACACGACAAAATAATGATCCACAATAGCATCAACCAGAGAGTAAGCCAGATAATCCGCGCCTTGTTTGGTCAGGCGGCTCTTGCCTTCAAGAATGCGCTTTCTAACCGAATCGAAGACATCATTTTCGCTCGACTGAAAGGTAATGACGTACTTATCCCCCATGATCAGGCTGACCTGTTCGGACTCGACATGGGCGTGATCCTGATCCCAAAGCAGCATATTCAACTCGATGAATAAATACCGCTCGAAATCCTCCATTTTTGGGCGCTGGCTGGTATCGAGAATGTCCTCCAGCGCCAGCGGGTGGATATCAAGGTATTTGCCGATCTCCTCGAGAGCTGCCACCGGATGGTTGCCATTCACGTTCAACCAGGTCACATCAGCATGAGGCGCGAAAGGCAAACAATCAGCAATGGTATCCGCATGACGTTCGACAGCATCTTGTTCGCGACTATATTCAAAAACGGTCAACTTCAAAGGGAGTTGTTCTTTCCCTTCGGTGAAATTCAGGCTGCCAGGAGCATATCCAACCGAAGCCGGTTTGTGGAAAAATCGTTTCATCTCAGTTCATATCTCTAGTCAATAAGCTCAATGCTCGCATCAGCCAGGCGTTCTTGAACTAAAGCCTGCAAGCGCGGGCGCATTTCCGCAGCCATGCCGAAACGCGCTTTGGTCAATAGAGTTAACTCGGCCTGTTGACCGATGACAGCTTCTTTGCTGATGACCTGCCAGGGTTCCAGCAAATTGGGCAGCAGCGAAACCGCTTCCTCAGCGAGTTCCTCGAGAACAACGAGCGCATGCCCCAGGTCAACAGCCTGAAGTTTCACCGTCACGCTGGCCGCCGAAAATTTACCGCGGCTGAAATTACGCACCATGCGAATTTCGCCATTCGGGATAATATAAACCTCCCCGGTCGGCGAGCGCATCCAGGTATTGCGCAAATTAATTTTCTCGACCACGCCTTCCATTTCCAGGATTTCAACTTTTTCGCCTACAGCAAACGTATCTTCGAAAATAAAGCCGATCCCGGTGAGAAAATCGCTGAACAGCGGACGCGCGCCCAGGCCAATGGCTGCGCTAAACAAACCCACCATCCATACTAATGTGTCGATATCGACAAATAGCGCCAACGTAGCAATGCTGGCGCCCAAAAAAGAGCTAAAACTCACCAGACTAATTGCCAAACTGCGCAGGGTTTGCTGGCGTTCAGGCCGCGAAATATTCGAAACGATTTTTATGCGCCCTATCTTTGAAGTTCGGCGGATCATCCAGATAATCATGCGTGAAATAACCCAGGCCAGCAAATAAAAAGTGGCAATACGGATGAGATTCGCCATCCAGGGGGTATTGAGAAGATAGTTTTGAATTGGTTCGATCATATTATTCCAAACCAGGCCTCGTCCGCCCGGCAAAGTAGCCCAACGCCGCCCCGCCCAGCAGCGCCAACCCACCCACGGTGATGAAAGCATCTTGCCAGAAACGCACCGGGAACAGGCGAATTAACGTATCCGAATACAAGAAAATCCAGGTATCGCCTTCAAAGAAAATTTTGTGGAAAGCCACAAAAAGGGCATCAAAACTCAGCAGGATACCCACAATTAACGCGGCTAAAATCGCTACGGTCAGCCAGCCGCCACGAGCGATGGACTGGCGATATTGCCACCACCAATCGCCGCGCCGCGCCCACACCCCGACTGCGAATACAACCCCAGCGGCAAGATACAACACCTTCATCGCCGCTTCGACAACCACCTGCACGTCCAGCATGTGCTGCAACTCGCGCTCGTTATAAAGCGGCGAGCCATCTTCAAATCTTAGGTCGTCCAAATACTCAATCCCGGCCCCATTTAGCAAATATTCGAGCGCAAACTTCGACCAGTGCAAACGATCTTGCTGGGTGAAGCCATAACGGTCTTCAGGGAAGTTGGGCATTCGATATTCAAGCTGCACAAATATTGGGGTGAGTAAAAACCGCACCGCACCGAGAATGAGAATGACCGGCACCAAAATAGTCACCACCCATTGAGAAAACTTCTTAATAAAATTCATTCGCTCTCCTTGAGCTGACAGGGGAAGGATGACCGGAACTCAATCCCGGTCTCCTGTCTTCGGTCTCCCATTATTTCAACTCATCCATACCGCCGACCATATAGCTCAAAATCATATCGTTGGTTATCCACTCAATCGGGGCCAGATCATCGGTAAAAACCATCTCGCTTTGCGGGACGGGTTGCATATAGGCAATCGCCCGCTGCAAGGCATCGAGCAGCAGTTGATGGGCATCGCCGCGTTCGAGCAAAGCAACATAATTGGCATACACATCATCAAGCGTCGTCGGCTGCACAGTGGCATATAAAATTGAGTTGAAAGTATTGGGAATATCCATCACATAGATGGATGGAAAAATCGTACCAATCGTGCCCGCCAGCCCATCAATCAGACGACGGTCGCCAGGGGCGCGCCCCACATTTATCACCAACACGCCATCTGCGCTAAGATGGTCGTAGACAATCTGGAAGAACTCGCGCGTCGTGAGATGCCAGGGGATATAGGGAGGGCGATAGGCGTCAATACTGATGATGGTATAACGCGCCGAACTTTGATCCAATCCCACGCGCCCGTCAAGCGGGACTGGCTCGAGGTTGGGCTGTGTCATCCCGAAGTATTCCTGCCCCACGCGGATAATGGCCGGGTCAATCTCGTAGCCCACAATCGGGATTGGCCCAAAGACTTCGCTGGCTTGCGTGGAAATTGTTCCCGCAGCTAAGCCAACGATGGCCATACTCTCAACCTGATTCTGCTCGAAAGGCGCTGGATTAAAAAAGGGGGCGGCCAATACTTGCATCCACGGGCCATGGAAAGCCAACTCATTGGGGTGATAGACGGAATGAATCCCCTGGCCTTCGTTGAGGCGCAAATAGCGATACTCGCCGATCTCCAAAACCTGAACATAGTTGTAGGCCGACTCAGTCTCGTAGATTTGCCCATTGGTGGCTTTGATGTGGCCGCGTCCCCACACCAGAGCCAGTAGAATCAAGACCAGCAGCATCCAGCCCACTTTCAGGGCTGCTGCTCGACCCGATGAAATCCACAGGCCGAATATCGCCACCGAAACCAGGAACAACGCAAAAGTCAAAAAAGTGAACGTCGTACCAATCAACGGAATCAACACCAGAACGGGGAGAAATGTCCCAACGAAGGAACCCAATGTCGAAATGGCATAAATCCGCCCCGAAATTTGCCCGGCTTTGCGCGCATCTTGCAATGCCAGCCGAATCGCAAAAGGAGAGATCATCCCTAGCAAAGTAATTGGCAGGATGAACAACACCAGCACGGCAGAGAAGGCCCCAGCCAGTACGCCAATCGCAAGTTGGTCGAAAGCATCGGCAGCCGCGCTCAATACCGGGCGCGAGATGAAAGGAACCAGACCGGCTGTAAAACCGCCCCAAGCCAGAACTTTATAAAAGGTTTCAGGGTTGGGTTTACGGTCGGCCAGCTTACCGCCAAGAAAATAACCCACAGTGAGATAAATGAGGATCAGGCCGATGATGCTGGCCCACACCAAATTGCTGGTGCCAAAGACGCTGCCCAGCAAACGCGAGGCGGCCAACTCAACAGCCAGGGTAGTCATCCCCGATGCAAATACGGTGAAGTAGAGGTATTTTTGATTCATCAGTTAGATTATAAATGATTCAACCACAAAGGGCACGCAGAAACACAAGGCTCTTTGGGAACTACCGTGAAAAAAACCATATTTGGGGGTGTGAAGCGGGCGAAGCCCGCTTCACACCCCCAAATATGGACAACCACCACGGCGATTCCCATAGACCCAAACACAAGGTTTCTTTGGGAACTGGCAGCAACTTGAGAAAGCACAGATATAGTGCTATGATGTGATTGCCCCCAAAATATTAGCCTTTTATAATTAGGTTGTTTCCACATACAGAAACGCAAGCTAAGGAGCAAACACTATGAAAAGAAGTTCATCGAGGAAAGTACACGCCAGCGCATGGATTGTTTTATTTTTCGCACTGATTCTTGTTGCTTGCGAGATGCCCGGTGGCGAAGCGACACCCGCCGCCGAAGTTGTGATCGCCGACGCCGTGCAACAAACCTTTATTGCACAAACTGTAGAGGCCGCCAGCCGCCCCAGCGATACCCCACAGCCCGCTCCCCCGACGGAAACCCCGCTGCCAGAGGTAGTAGCACCATCGGAAACTCCGCTACCACCTGAAAGCCCCACGCCGGGCGTACCGATGGTCGGCGTTTCGGTGGATACCAACTGCCGCTACGGCCCTGGAAAATCCTACGACCAACTGGGTTTCTTGACGGTTGGCGAGGAAACTGAAGTTATCGCCCGCGATCCCAGCGGATTTTACTGGTATGTCCGCAACCCCGATCGCCCCGGCGGTTATTGCTGGCTATGGGGCGAATACGCCACTGTTGTTGGGGATACCAGCGCCCTGCCGATCTACACGCCACCGCCTACACCCACACCCACATTTACAGCCACGCCATCTGTTGGGTTTGAAGTTGTATTTCGCCAGGTTGATGCCTGCGCACCCAACTGGCGGGTTGAGTTTCGGCTGACAAATACGGGAAATATAGCCTTCGAATCGGTTTCAGTGCGCGTGACGGATAACGACACAGCCGAAACTGTCAACTACAACGACGAAGAATTTGAAGACTGGAACGCCTGCGCGCGATCCACCAGCTCAAATGAAATAGGCCCTGGCGGAGTCGATTACGCACCCAGCGGCAATCTCAGCGCTGACCCAACCGGTCACAGTGTAACCGCCACTGTAACCGTATGCACAGACCCCGGTCTGGGTGGTACGTGCATCTCAAAGACAATTACTTTTACGCCGTAACTTTTGAACCCGACCTCCGAGATTTTCGCCGGAAAATCTCGGAGGTCTTTCGCCACATATTTCTTGAACTTTGTGCAAAACAGGAGGCAGACAAGATGAACCGAGATAAGACCCCCTTCCCAAAAAAGCATGTCTATTGGTTGCTCATCGGTACCAGCCTGATCAGTCTGATTCTGGCATGCAATCTACCGGGCGGACAACAGATCGCTGCGGAACAGCCAAATTCAGTGGATGCCGCTGTTCAACAAACTTTAGTCGCACAGACTGTGGCTGCTGCGCAGGGGCAGCAAGCGCCTGCGGGGCAGGACTCCGCTCAGGCACCACCGATCAACACGAATACAGCAACGCCCTCCCCTATCTTTACAGACACGCCTACGCTGACACCATCGATCACGTTTACGCCTACCTCAAACGTCCCAATGGTCAGCGTATCGGTGGATACCAACTGCCGAATCGGACCGGGGAAAATCTATAAGCGTGTGGGCGCGCTGCTGGTTGGCGAAAAAACCGAGGTGATTGCCCGCGACCCATCCAATCAATATTGGTATGTGCGCAATCCGGACAAACCCGGTGAATTCTGCTGGCTGTGGGGCCAATATGCCACCACAACGGGCGACACCGGTTCACTGCCTGTGTTCACACCGCCGCCCACGCCAACCTTCACGCCTACGCCTACACCTGCATTTGGTATCAGTGTCTCCTTCAATCAGGTTGAAAGCTGCGTGGGCTGGAATATTGAATTCAAGCTCACCAACACCGGCGAAGTCATGTGGAAGTCTGTCTCGACAATTGTTACCGACAACGATGCAGCCGCGACCGTAAATTCACAAAATGATAAATTTGAAGAGTGGAACGGATGCCTGGCAGGTAGTTCCTACGAGGATCTCGACCCCGGCGACACTGGCTATACCGTTGGTGGGATGTTCAACAACGACCCCACCGGGCACGATCTGGATGCCAGCGTTAAAGTCTGCACAGAAGATGGTCTCGGCGGAACTTGTATCACTAAAACGCTAAATATCACGCCCTGATTGACAACCGGGCTTTTCTCCACTTCTGAATCCGGAAGTAGAGAAAAGCCCGGACTGAACTTGCGGCATCATCTCTCTTGACGTATAATCTATGCCGTTATGCACCGCTTCAAAAATTCGATAATTACACTCAATAGCAAGGCTGCTGCTCTGACGGCGGCTGTCTCTGTCGGGGCAGTCGCCGGAGTTCCCGCGTCCGAGCCGCAAATACTTGCCTGAACTGCAAGTTATTGAAAATATTCTGATAAACACTATTGGCCCGGACATATAATATGTCCGGGCTATTTGATTAAGACCACCGAAATCTTCAGAAAATTACTCAATCCGGGCAAAACCTTGAAAAGACTTCGATGATCTACCCCGAATAAAGCAAATAACAGGAGCCATTATGACGATCCCCAACAATCTTACCGGTAACGCCATTCGCCAAACGTTTATTGATTATTTCGCCGAAAAAGCCGGGCACACTTTCGTACCCTCCGCTCCGTTGGTTCCCGGCGGCGATGCCACTCTGCTCTTCACCAACGCCGGGATGGTGCAATTCAAAGATGTTTTTCTCGGCACCGACAAGCGCGACTACACACGCGCCGCCAACTCGCAGAAATGTATGCGCGTCGCCGGAAAACACAACGACCTCGACGATGTTGGCCGCGACGACACGCATCACACTTTCTTCGAGATGCTGGGGAACTGGTCCTTCGGCGATTACTATAAAAAAGAAGCCATCGAATGGGGTTGGGATTTACTCACCAACGTCTGGGGCTTACCCAAAGAAAATCTCTACGCCACAGTCTTCAAGGATGAGAAGGGCGAAATCCCCACCGACGAAGAAGCCGCCGGATACTGGAAAGCACAACCCGGCATGGCTGCGGAGCACGTATTCTATTTGGGTCGCAAAGAAAATTTCTGGGAAATGGCCGACACTGGCCCCTGCGGCCCGTGCTCCGAAATCCACATCGACTTACGCCCCGAAGACGGCCCCGTGACCGAAGAAACCCTCGACACCGACCGCTTCCTCGAACTCTGGAATCTGGTTTTTATCCAGTACAACCGTCTCAGCCCAACTGAACTCAAACCCCTGCCCGCCACGCATGTCGATACGGGTATGGGGCTGGAGCGCATTGTTTCGGTATTGCAAACAAAGACTTCCAATTACCGTACCGATTTGCTCTGGCCGCTGATTAAAACCACGCAAAAACTCACCGGCCACAACGACGAACGGGTGGACGCCGAATTCACCCCCTACCGCGTGATTGCCGACCATGCCCGCGCGGCAACCTTCCTGATCGCCGATGGCGTTGTGCCCGGCAATATGGGACGCAATTATATTTGTCGCATGATCATCCGGCGCGCCTATCGCTTCGGCGGCATGCTCGGCCTTCACGAACCCTTCCTGGCGCCGGTTGCACAGGCCGTCATCGAGAATTACGGCGCGGCCTACCCTGAACTTACTCGTAACCGCAAGACTATTCTCACCACCATCACACGCGAAGAAGAACAATTCCAGCGCACGCTTGACCGCGCCACCGACCAGCTCGCCAGCCTACTCAACGAAATCGAAACCGCGGGGCAGCGCATCCTCCCCGGCGATCAAGCCGCCGATCTCTACACCACCTTTGGCATGCCGCTCGAAATCACCCGCGATATTGCCCGCGAACGCGGGCTGGATGTCGATCAACTTGGTTTTAATCAAGCGATGGAAACACACCGCCTGGCCTCGGGCGCGGGCAAAGCTATGGGCGCGCTGGGTGGCGAAGATGTTGAAATTTACACCACCGTGCTGAAAAATTTACAGGCACAGGGGAAACTCCCCCCTGAGGGGGTGGAATACAATCCCTATGGAAAACTCACCTTCGAGGGTGAACTCCTGGCCCTGATGGTGGACGGTCAGCCGACCGAGATAGCGGCTCCTGGAACCCCCGTAGAGCTACTACTCCCCAAGACCCATTTCTACATCGAATCGGGTGGGCAGGTTAGTGATACGGGTACGGTTATTCGCCCTCCCTCCGCCTCCCCCCCGCAAGCGGGGGGGAGTGAGGGGGGGTGGGAGATTCACATCACCAATACGCGCCGCGCCGCGGCCGGAATTATCACCTTAATCGGTGAAGTCGTCTCCGGAACACCCAAAGTTGGCGACAAAGTCGTCGCCCAAATCGATGCCGCCCGCCGCAAAGATATTATGCGCAATCACACCGCCACGCACCTGCTGCACTACGCCCTCGATAAATACCTGGGCAGCCACGCCCGACAAGCCGGTTCGCTGGTTGCACCCGACCGTCTGCGCTTCGATTTCACGCATCCTGAGGCCGTGAGTAGCGAAGAACTCGAAAAAATCGAGGCCGAAGTCAACCAGCGCATTCTGGAAGACCGCAAGCTGGATATTCACTTTAAACCCTTGCAGCAAGCCATCGACGAAGGCGCGCGCGCCCTCTTTGGCGAGAAATACGGCGAAACTGTGCGCAATATCACTATTAATGGCCCCGCTGAAACCGAAGCTTACTCCAATGAACTCTGCGGCGGCACCCACTGCGACAACACCGGCGAGATTGGCACTTTCGTCATCATCAGCGAAGGCAGCGCCGCCGCCGGAATTCGGCGCATCGAGGCCGTCACCGGGCGCGAAGCCTATAAACTCATCCAGCGCCGCTTCCGCGTTCTTAATCAGGCCGCCGCAGCGCTCTCCACCACCCCGGAGAAAATCCTCGAAAAAGCGGAGGGGATGCTAAACGATCTGAATGAAAATCGCAAAAAAATCGCCGAACTGCGTCAACGCCTGGCCTCAGTGGATTTCACCCGCTTACTGGATAATACATCTAATATCGGCGGTGTGGATGTGCTCACCGCCACGCTCAAAGATGCCGATGCCGATACCCTGCGCCAAATGGCCGATACTTTCCGCCAGCGCCACCCCGAAAACGGCGTCGCCGTCATCGCCAGCATGATTAATGATAAACCAATGCTCATCGCGGCGGTTACGGAAGATTTGGTCAAACGCGGCCTGAAAGCAGGCGATCTCGTCAAATTTGTTGCCACACCCCTCGGCGGCGGCGGCGGCGGTAAACCTACCCTCGCCCAAGCAGGCGGAAAAGATGCCAGCAAACTCCAGGATGCATTAACTACCGTGGCGGAGTGGGTAAAAGAACGGCTTTAGGTAAATTATTCACGGCGAGAGATGCAGGTGACAGTCTCTGTAGGATTGGGACAATTCTGAGTTTGGCTAGAAAACGCAGTTAGGGACTGTTTTCAAGAGACTGTCACCTGAGATTCATTTTTCCCACCTTGCGATTGCACGCGCCCTACACTACAATAAACCCAACATGGAAAAACAACAGGCCACCGATTTTGTACTCGAACGGATCCGAAATAATCACTCGCGGGATCAAATTGTCGCGGAATTACACCAGGCAATGAAGGCCCCCGAAGCGATGCTAGCGCGCTTTGTGGATAGCATCATTGCCGAATTTGCCGTCGCACCCTTCAAGGCTGAAATTAATATTGATGAGCAAGCCCTCACCACGTTTGTGACAGACAGCATTGCAAAGCTCAGAGATAGTGATGATATTCTCTACGATATTTGCCTGCGCACTGGCTGGAATTGGAAAAAAGCGCACGATTTTCTCGTTAATATTCAAAGCAACCAACTCTCGAAGGTCCAAAAACCAAAAAACCGCCTGGGCTTGCCTTTGGGGATTATTCTTATTCTGATAGGAGGCGCGCTCACCTACTTGCTGGTTAATAAGGGCTTTCTGATCCTGCTTGGTATTACCACATTGGTCGGGGGAGTTTATATCACAAGCAAAGCGCTGAGGCATAAACCCACCTGAGTATGAAAACGCAAATCATCCAGCTTGATCCCTATGACGATATTTACTCCGCCAAGGACAAAATGGGTTGGGGCCAGACGGCGCGCATCTTGTTGATCTGGCCTGCCCGCGGGCGCGTGCTCAGCCGCCCGCTGGATTTGATGCTGCTCAAACGTCACAGCGCCGAACTGGGTTCACAATTAGCTCTGGTGGTGCGCGATCCCGATATTCGCTTATACGCTCAAAACCTGGGTATTCCGCTGTACAGCAGCATTCGCCAAGCCGAGAAAAGCCACTGGCGACCCGACCGTCGAGCGCGCGAATTACCCCTGACAGTCCGTCGCCAATCACCCGATATTTGGCGTAGACGGCGTATTCCGCTCAACTTTACTCGATTGCGTGATCTGGCTCATCCGGCTACATCGCGCTGGTTGCAGCATCCAGTCATCCGTTTACTGGCTTTTACCCTGGGGGTGCTAAGCGTACTGGCAATTGCAGCCCTGCTGACGCCCAGCGCGACCATCTCGCTCACACCACAAACCCAGACGGAAAAATTGACGATCTCGGTGGCAGCCAACCCCGAGGCCGAGCGCGTGGATCTCTCCGGCGTGGTGCCCGCCCGTTGGCAGTCCATTATCGTCGAGGGACGTGGCAGCCTGCCCACCAGCGGGAATATCCCCATCCCTGACAAACTTGCCAGCGGAGAAGTGCTTTTCATCAACCTGACCGAACAAACCATCCCCGTGAGTGCAGGCCTGTCCGTCAGCACGCTCGATGACCCACCGATCCGTTTTGAAACCAGCGCGGCAACCAGCGTCCCGCCCGGCGAAGAAGGCGTGCGAGTGCCAATAACAGCCACGAACCCCGGCACAGACAGCAATGTGCCTGCCGGGAGTATCCTCGCTATCGAAGGTCAGTTAGGGCTAAACCTGACCGTAACCAATCCCCAGGCCACCTTCGGCGGAACCCAGCGCAACGCGCCAGCGCCCGCCGAAGGCGACTATATTGAACTGCATGAAACCCTTTATAAAACCCTGGCGGTCAACGCACTGGAAGAAATGGCCGCCCAATTGGGTGAGGACGACATCATTATTAGCATGGAGCCGGTGCTAAAAACCACGCTCGAAACAAAATATACTCCGGCAGAACCATCTCCAACTGACCAACTTCAATTGGTGCTGGAACTCGAATTTGAGGTACTTTATGTCGCCAATGCCGATCTGCTCGAATTGGCGCGCGCGGCGCTGGAAACCAATCTGCCCGCACAATTTGCTCCCGATCCGGCCACCTTGCGCATCCGCAATTTGAGCACGCCTGTCAGTGAAAATAACCAAAGCGCCCAATGGGATATGCGCGCCGAATGGCAGGTACAGGCGCAACTTGACCCCGACCAAGTCGTTAACCTGACCATTGGCCTGCCACCTGAGGCAGCACAGGCCAACCTCAACAATGAACTCACTCTGGCCGCCGATTCATCGATCCAAATCAACCCCGGTTGGTGGCCGCGCATACCTGTTTTGCCTTTCCGTATTACCGTGAGTAGTGACCGCTGACGATATGCGTATTCTGGCGATTGATCCCGGCGAAAAAAATATCGGCATTGCCATCAGCGATCCCAGTGGCACGATTGCTTCACCATTGACTATTCTTCGGCATACCGCCCGCGCCAACGATGCCGCCGCCATCGTCCGGCTTGCCCAAGAGCATTATATTGGGCTGATCGTAATGGGGCAAAGCATTGACGAAGACGGCCAGCCCACCATCGAGGGGCGCCGCGCCGCGCGTCTCGCTGGGGCGATCCGCGCCCAAACCCAGATTCCGCTGGTTTTTTGGGACGAAAGCCACAGCACACAGGCCGCGCAACAAACGCGGCGCATAATGGGCGTCAGCCGCCAAAAACGCAGCGGCCACCTTGACGATCTCGCCGCTGCGATCATATTGCAGTCTTATCTCACTGCTCACACCCCCAAAGACTAAATGAACCGATCTCGCTCCTGCGCGCTCATCTTCGTCCCGGTATTGGTCGCCGCCGCCCTGGGCTTGGCTATATTCATTTTTGCCCAAATAAATCTCTCGCACCAGATCATCACAGCCTATGGCACACCGGCTCCGCAACTTGGCCCGCTCAGCCGTATTTCACTCTCGCTGCGCTTGCTGCAATACAACGAAGATCTGAACCTGCCAGCCAACCCCCAGGCCGAACCGCAGAACTTTCATATTGCGCTGGGCGAATCGCCGCTCAGTATCGCAGAGCGCTTGCAAAGCCAGGGTATCATCCGCAACGCGTCAGCCTTTAGCGTTTTTTTGATGTATAGTGGATTGGATACCCAAATCCAGGCAGGTGGTTATACGCTTAGCCCAGCCAATACCGCGGTGGAAATTGCCTACGCTTTGAGAGATCCAAATCCAGGCGATGCGACTTTAGTAATTCTGGCCGGATGGCGACTGGAAGAGATTAGCGCGGCATTGCCGACCTCGGGGTTGGTTACTGACCCCGAGGCCTTTATTAGCACAGCGCAGGCCGCCGCCCTCGAAGGGATGCTCTTCCCCGGCACGTACCAACTCCCCCGCGACACAAGCGTTGACGATCTACTGCATGTGCTCACTCAAGCCTTCGAGCAAACCGTCACCGCCGAAATGCGCGACGGCTACGCCCAACAAGGTCTCGCGGTAATACAGGCTGTCACCCTGGCATCGATCATCGAACGCGAAGCCGTGGTAGTCGATGAAATGCCGCTGATCGCATCAGTATTCCTCAATCGACTGGCGATTGGCATGAATCTGGATGCGGATCCCACCGTGCAATACGCCGTAGGGTTCAATCCGACTCAAAATACCTGGTGGACCAACCCCATTTCACTCGCTGACTTGCAATTCGATTCCCCGTATAACACCTATCGTTACCCCGGCCTGCCCCCAGGCCCGATTGCCAACCCCGGCATCAATGCGTTGCGGGCGGCGGCTTTCCCCGCGCAGACACCGTACTATTATTTCCGCGCCACCTGTGACGGCTCTGGGAGACATCTATTCGCTGAGACATTTGATGAACACGTCAATAATGCATGCCCCTAAAATATAGAACGCGGATGACGCAAATTTGACGGATTTGCGCGGATACATAAGACCTGTTTCTGAATAATCTTGATTGCTCAGGCTAGCGCATTCGCAATCAAGATTTCAAAAAAAAGGGTGTGCATGGGGTGCTGCGCACCCCATGCACACCCTTTTTTTGACTTTTCTCCGCCGAAAGCGGGGGATGCCAAAATGGTAATTATTTGGGAACAACTCTAATATACAAATAATACAAGGAGGTATTATGGATCTTGAACTTAACGGCAAAGTCGCCGTCGTCACCGCCGCATCAAAAGGTCTTGGCAAAGCCACCGCGTTGGCGCTGGCCCGCGAAGGCGCGCATATCGCGATGAGCGCCCGCAGCGAAGCCATCGAAAGCGCCGCGGCAGAAATTCGCGCCGAAACTAACGCACAAGTCATCACCCTGCGCGGTGATATTGCCCAGCAAAGCCATATTGACGAATTGGTGAACGCCACCCTCGAGCAGTTTGGACAAATTGATATTCTCTTTGTCAATGCGGGCGGCCCGCCACCGGGCAATTTTCTTTCGCTCAAACCTGAAGATTGGGAAGCTGCCTGCAACCTGACCTTGATGAGCGCCGTGCGCCTGTGCTACGCGGTTGTGCCGCATATGATTGCGCGCGGCGAGGGCAGTATCATCGCTGCGCAATCGGTTTCAGTTAAGCAGCCCATCGATAATCTGATTCTCTCCAATTCGCTGCGCATGGCCGTAATTGGCCTATTCAAATCGCTGGCGAACGAACTTGGCCCAAAGGGAATCCGCGTCAACACAATTAATCCCACTTACACCTGGACCGAACGCGTAGAACAATTGATGAATGACCGCGCCACTCGCAGCGGTAGAGCAGTAGAAGAAATCACTGCCGAACTTGTCAAACAAGTCCCTCTGGGGCGCATGGGTACAACCGAAGAATTCGGGCGCACCGTGGCCTGGCTGGCTTCCCCGGCGGCATCCTTTATTCATGGTCAGGCTATCATGTTCGACGGCGGCATGGCAAAATCGGCCTTGTAAATGGATTTCGCCATCAACTACTCCCCACAGGCTGTGGCGCTGGTCGCTGCTGGCTCAATTGAGATTGATTTTTTCAAAACTCCACCCTGGCCGGAGATGATCGCTAAAGCCGAAGCGTATCGCCCGGTTGCCGTGCATTTCAACTTGCGCGCCGGAACAGGTCAACTGCACAAAACAGATTGGGGCGAAATCGAAACTTTTCTGGAAACCACGTCAACGCACTACGTCAACCTGCATCTGGCTGCCGACAAGCGCGATGGTTTGCCCTTCAACTGTGATTACCCCTCATTGGCAGATGATGAGCAAATAATGGCGAATTTACACGCCGATGTGGGTGCAGTTGTATCGCGATTTGGCCCGGAGCGCGTGATCGTGGAAAATGTACCCTACCACTTCGGTGAGGAGCATGTCATTCGAACCTGTATCCTGCCCGAGGTAATCAGCGAGGTCATCGAGAATCATGGTTGCGGTCTGTTGCTCGACATCTCGCATGCCCGCATCAGCGCCGACACCCTTGGTTTGGATGCCAAAGATTATATGCGCGCGCTCCCTCTGGAACAACTCCGCGAGTTACATTTCACTGGCCTGCACGACCTCGGCGGCGGACATTTAATGGATCACCTGCCCGCACTCGATGAGGATTGGCCCTGGCTGGAATGGGTAATGGCAGGCATTCAAAATGAAGGTTGGGAGAAACCCCATTTGTTAGCCTATGAATATGGCGGCGATGGACACCCCTTTTTCGCAGCCAATAGCGATTCCAGCGTTATCGCACGCGATGTGCCGCGGATGTATGCGCTGTGTAAGGGTTGATGGTAAAAATCTGTTAGCTAAATTGGTTCAATCTGAAAATGACTTGGGGAATGAGCAACAATTTGCACAGATTGAACCAATTTTTCGGGAAGTCATTTTTAGACAATCATTAACCTGTAACCCGAAACTCATTTCAAAATATAATACGTCCCCCGCTTTGTCCCCATCTTTAGCAATATCCCCTTATCTACTAAATCGACCAGATCGCGGCGCAGGGTTTCTGGCGAGACATCCGGGCAGAGTTTCTGATAGGCGCTACTCGTGAGGCGTTTGTGCGAAACCAGATAGCCAATGGCCTGTTCCTGTCGTAGATTGAGTTCAATTTCCGTGTAGCGCGCCAAATCGGATATCGACGATTCATCCATAGCACCATCCGTAGCCGAGGCTAGCCGCACCCGAAAGGTACCACCGATCTCTTCAAACTGCGGTTCCGGCAAGTGATTTTGGCGCATTACGGCAACCACGCGATTCAGGCCATACCCCAAACGCTCCACATACCCCAAATCCGAAAGCACCTGGGCGATAACGGCATTGCGCGAGAACCGCGCTTCCAGTAGATTCGCCATATTTACCGGGCCGGGCAAACCGCCGGGGGAGTGAACTTCCAACCGATCGGCAAAAATATGCAGATGAATGCTATCGCCCTGCTGATTGTAGTCGCGATGCGCCACGGCATTGACCAGCAACTCTCGCACGGCTTCCAGGGGGTATTCCGGGGTTTCAGTACGCTGCATCCCCACCAAACGCGCCACGCTGCGCACTTGATCGCGCACAAAATTCTCTGCCCGATTCAATTGCTGCGGCAGTGTGCCGCGTATCTCTTGCTTTACAAATTGATCTGAAATCGCCACACCGGAAAAACGAGCCGCCAGAATGGTTGCGCTGGGAACCCACTGTTGAGGATGTCGGCCAAAAAGTAGCAATGCAGCATAGGCCGGTCGTAACTGCCCATCCAAAGAATATAGGCAACCGCGTCGGGAAAGCAGCCCTTCCAGAGCGTCCTCCGGGGGCAAACCCAATGTTTCTCGATAGGCGGCAACCAACTCAAAATCCAGATCGTCCAGCGTGGCATTCTCAGGGGTTTGAGCCTCAAACTGGATGGCACCCCGCTCCATCATCAGGGCACGCAAACGTTGCGGAGTCAGCGGATCGGTGCGCGTCCCCCGGCGAGTGAGATAACGTCCTTCGTAATGGTAGGCATGTGGCAATCCCGGAGGAACCGTAATTCGCATAATGGTTGCATCCCCCACAGATTCGATCTGCGGCATGGGCAGCACCAACGACGGCGAGACCAATAGCGCCGCCTGGAAAATTCGGTCAAGCAAACCCTGAATATCGCGCAACCCTTGCGGAGTTCCACTTTGCGGATGAACGCCTAAAAGCACGCTGCCCCCCTCAGAATTTGCCATCCCGGTCAATACAGTCGCCAGCTCGGAAACGGGCACATGCTCGGGGAATCTGTGAAAGGTGGCGCTTATGTCTTGCGCCAACAGAGAATGGAGTTTACTATCAGAGGAGTTCATGCCCCCATTATAAAACAGACCTCCGAAGTCAGCGAGGCTTCGGAGGTCTGGTGCGCTAGGCCGCTTCTTCTTCCGGTGCTAGCGCTTTGGGCTTTTTCGATTTTTCTTGCGGTTCTGGGTTTGGCTCTGGTCGCAGCGCCAACTCCAGCACCTCATCCAAGTGCTTTACCAGACGAATATCAAGATCATCGCGCGCTTTTTGAGGCACGTCGATCAGGTCTTTTTCATTTTCAGCGGGCAGTATCACCATCTTTAGCCCAGAACGGTGTGCGGCCAGAATTTTCTCGCGCACGCCGCCGATGGGCAGCACACGCCCGCGCAATGTAATCTCGCCGGTCATACCCAAATCGCAGCGCACCGGTATTTCGGTAAAAGCTGAAATCAATGCGGTGGCAATCGTAATACCCGCGCTGGGGCCATCTTTGGGGATCGCGCCTGCCGGGATGTGCAGATGAATATCCAATTCTTGAAAACGTTCTGGATCAATTTCAAAATCTTCGGCGCGCGACTGCAAATAAGACATCGCCGCCTGGGCTGATTCTTGCATCACCTCGCCAAGCTGACCGGTCAGCTTCAGGCCGCTTTTCCCCTCGATCAGCACTACTTCTACGGGCATAATTTCGCCGCCGTTGGCTGTCCAGGCGACCGCGGTGGCAACGCCAATTTCATCTTCGCGCTCAGCCTGATGATAGAAAATCTGCCGCGGGCCGAGGAAGGTGTAAATTTCGGCCTCGTCCACTATCTTGGAAAATTCGGCACCTTCGGCCTTTTTGCGCGCCAACTTGCGGCACACGCGCCCAATTTCGCGCTCCAGATTTCGAACGCCAGCTTCATAGGTGTAATAGCGGATAATTTCGCGCAGCGCGGCTTCGGTGAATTCGATTTCTGCCGCTTCCAGGCTGCTATCTTCAAGTTGACGCGGGATCAGAAATTGGTTTGCAATTTCGAGCTTGTCTTCTTCAATATAGCCAGGGAATTCGATCACTTCCATGCGATCCAACAGCGGATCGGGTATGGTCATATCGGTGTTGGCTGTTGTAATGAACATCACATTGGAAAGGTCGTAATCGAGTTCCAGATAATGATCGGAGAAAGCATGATTTTGTTCCGGATCCAACACTTCGAGCATCGCAGAGGCCGGATCGCCGCGATAGCTGCTGCCAAGTTTATCAATTTCGTCCAACATAAAGAGCGGATTGGTGACTTTAGCCCGCTTCATGGTTTGCAAGATTCGTCCCGGCAGCGCGCCAATATAGGTGCGGCGGTGGCCGCGGATTTCGGCTTCATCGCGCACCCCGCCGAGGGAAATACGCACAAACTCGCGTCCCAGCGCGGTGGCAATCGAACGCCCTAACGAAGTTTTTCCCGTACCGGGCGGCCCGACAAAACACAATATCGGCTGGCGCGACTTCTTGGGGCGCAAGCTTTTGACGGCAATATACTCCAGAATGCGGTCTTTGGCCTTTGGCAATCCATAGTGATTTTCATCCAGCACTTTGGCCGCGTTGATGACATCCAGATTATCCTCGGTGGATTGATCCCAAGGTAAATCCAAAATCCAGTCCAGATAACTGCGAATGATGCCCACTTCGGGCGAGATGGGCGGCACATGGTCGAGGCGGCTGATTTCTTTCAGCGCGCGCTCACGCGCCTGTTCGGAAAGTGCAATCGTTTTTACACGCTCCTTGAGTTCCGCCACATCGGCAATATGCGGATCCCCCTCCCCCAATTCAGTCTGGATCACCTTCATCTGCTCGCGCAGATAAAATTCGCGCTGCGTCCGGTCCACTTCACTGCGCGTGCGCGTCGATATTTCGCTTTCCAGTTCGAGTACATCCAATTCCTGAGCCAGCAACTCACCCACATAGTTCAGGCGCTCCTGTGGATTGAGCATCGCCAGTAATTTAATTCGCATTTCGATATCCGGCGAAATCGCGGTCGCGATCATATCGGCCAACCAACCGGGTTCATCGATATTCAGAGCAAATAAATAGGCTTCTTCGGGAATGCTGCGATTAAGCTGCACGCAGCGATGGAAGAGATCGAGTACGGAGCGCATCGAAGCTTGCGAACGCCGATCTATGCGCACATCTTCGAAAAGCGGGCGCACACGGGCGCGGATATACGGTTCTAATTGGGTAAACTCCACAATCTCTACGCGGCGACGAGCCTGCACCAAAGCCGAACTGGCGCCATCCGGCATATTGATTAATTTACCCACCGCGACTTCCACCCCGATGTGGAAAAAATCATCCGGGGTTGGATGTTCCGCTTCCAAATTGTGCTGCACCAACGCAATCAAAGTCTGATTCTGCTCCTGGGCTTCTTCAACCGCCCAAAGCGTTTTCTCACGGCCAATAAACAGCGGCGATACCATCTGCGGATACACCACCAGACCGCGCAGCGCCATCACTGGCGATTCAATCATCCCAGCCGCATCCGGCAACAGATCATTGATGCTATATAGTTCCTCTATGCGGCGATGCAGCGTCTCAGCGTATTCGTCGCTGTCGTACAAATCCCAATCATCTTGCTGCATATTTACTCCGTATGCACTCGCTCAAACCAGGCGATGCGCGCGCTGGCGGCGATGAAAATACTGCCGGTCACCAAAATAATCGCTTCAGGGGGCGCTTCGCGCAGCGCCATTTCAAGCGCAGCGGCCGGGCTGGCACAAGCAAAAACCGGTTTTCCTAAAAAGCGCGCCGCTTCTGCCAAAGCTTCGGGCACCATCGCCCGTGGATGCGGCGCCTGCGCACAATAAATTCGTTCGGTCTGCGGCTTGAGCGCCGCCAGCATACCAGGGATGTCTTTATCTTCCGAAACCCCAACCATTAAATAAACCGGGCGCTGCGGAAATAACAAATCCAGCGTTTCTTGCAATCGAACCATTGCCCCAGGCGTATGCGCCGAATCGACGATCACTGGCGGCTCCTGGCGCAGCACTTCAAAGCGCCCCGGCCAATACACATTAGCAAAACCCTGCTGGATGGCTGCGTCGTCAATTGGAAGACTCTGCCCTCGCAGGGAATCGAGCGCAGCATAGGCGACGACCGCATTTTCGATCTGGTGCGGCCCGAGCAGGGGAATCGCCAACTTAACCGGAGGCTGATCCGGTGGCGAGATGATAAAACTTTGCCCCTCCAGGGAGTGCGTCTCCGGGCGGTTAGGATACGCTTTGGGGATATATACCAAAGCCGCGTCTTTCTCGGCGGTAATGCGCTTAATCACCTCGAGGGCAGAATCCTGCTGGGGAGCCAGGATCACCGGCACGCCTGGTTTGATGATCCCGCCTTTTTCGGCAGCAATCTCCTCGATGGTATTCCCCAGCACATAGGTATGTTCCAGGTACAAAGCCGTAATCACCGCGACTTCCGGTATGACGATATTGGTCGCATCCAGTCTGCCACCGAGTCCCACTTCGATCACCGCAACATCTATTTTTTGGCGGGAAAAATGCCAGAAAGCCAGGGCAGTGGAAATTTCAAACGTGGTCAGGCGCGGGATCGCATCGACATAGGGCTTAATTTCGTCGATAATTTCCACCAGATCGGCGCGAGTGATCGATTTTCCATTCACCTGAATGCGTTCTTCGAAATCCCGCAAATGTGGCGAGGTGTACAGGCCAACCCGATACCCTTGCGCTTGTAAAGCGGCGGCGCAAAAAGCGCTCACCGAACCTTTACCTTTGCTGCCTGCCACATGCAGGCTGGGGTAGGTTTGCTGTGGCTGACTTAACGCTTCCATCAGGGCGTACATGCGCGTAAGATCAAAATTCTCTGGCGAAAGATTTTGCTGATGCGTCAGGCTGAAATCAACGTAGCTATAAAGATAATCGAGCGCGTTTTGATAGCGGGTTTCGAGGTTGTTAAGCATAGCAGGCAGATTGTAACCCCGCGGAGGGTATGACGCAAGAGAGATGCCCGGGCGCGAATTCGCCAATATTTTCGGGAAGCGGCTGACAGTTTTTGCATATTCACAAGTGATAAATGACAGCGTCGCAGACAGTCACGGCATGATAAAATTATCCCGTTCGCATTAGTTTGACAATGTTACAGCGCGGATATTTCCGACCACCCTTGTTGTAATGTGACAATGCCAAGTTAGCAAGGAGTAGCTTATGCTTGAAATTCGAAATTTAACCAAAGTGTACGACGACGGTACGGTTGCGCTCAAAAATGTAAGTTTCACCGTAGACGATGGCGAATTTTTGGTCGTCATCGGCCTGAGCGGATCCGGCAAATCGACATTGCTGCGCTGTATCAATCGGCTGATTGACCCCACCGAAGGCGAGATTATTTGGAATGGCGTTGATATGGCCCAACTTCAGGGTGAAGAACTGCGCAAAAACCGCCGCCAAATCGGCATGATCTTCCAGCACTTTAATTTGGTCAGGCGCTCCACCGTGCTGACCAATGTGCTCGCTGGACGATTGGGTTATACCCCGCAGCGAAACAGCCTGCTCGGTCGTTTTTCAGAAAAAGACAAAGCAAAAGCCTGGACCGCGTTGAAGCGCTTGGGGATTGAAGATCAGGCCCACAAACTGGCCCGTGAGCTAAGCGGCGGGCAGCAGCAACGCGTTGGCGTGGCGCGCGCGCTGATGCAGGAACCATTGATGATTCTGGCGGATGAACCCGTTGCCAGCCTCGACCCGGTATTGGCACATTCCATTTTGCAATATCTGGAAATGCTCAACCAGGAAGATAATATGACCGTTCTGTGCAGCTTGCACTATCTCGATTTGGTGCAGCAATACTCCACACGCGTCATCGGCTTGCGCGATGGCGAGATCGTCTATCATGGCAGCCGCGCAGATATTCGCGCCATGACGGATAATGAATTTAAAGAAATTTACGGAGAAGAGGCCGTCCGCGTTAGCGCGGGTCTCGAAGGCAATTTGAACGACAACGCGGAGGGCGCAGCATGAGCAACAACACCAAAAAATTGGCTCATAAAGATGATATTCGCCAGCCCAGTCTGGTAAAGCCCCCGGTTGCAGCCCTGCTCTCTTTGATTTTGCCAGGCCTGGGACAAGCCCTTGCCCGCGCCGCGCGACGCGGCCTATTGCTTTTGTTCACAATCACCAGTATAGTCGGCCTGCTGTTGTGGCGCTTCAAACTGACTGCGCCACGCGATGAGGGCTGGGTCAATATTATCAAAAAAGGTTGGCATCTCGATCCATTCTTGATCGCTGTGACGATCTTAGTTGCTCTGCTTTATATCTGGATCGCCGTAGATGCCTACGCAATTGCTAAAGACCCCACACGCACACCAATTGGGGTTTTCTTTGTGCTAATCGTGGTATTCTTTGCCCTCGGTTGGCAGATCGGACAAATTGATCTGGTGACATTAGTCACCCAGGCCGATGAAGCCGGACCTCCACTGGGACGCGTGGCTTGGCCGTGGGAAAAAGCTATCGCCTATGAACAAAGCATACTAGCCGCTTCTGCCGATATTCGAGTCCCCTGCACCGGCGATGAATTAGCGCCGAATGAAATTGCCGGAAGCGAACCTGTTTTGATTGCTACTCCGACCTGCGGCACGCTGAGCACACAAGAGGGCGAGGCCGGCACTATTCTACATCTGGAAGGCCACAACTTTGCGCCGGGAGAAGATACCGCGATAAAATGGAAAGATCCCATCGGGAATATTTTCCGCCAACGGCAAGGAGGCGAGTATGTTGTCGTAATACCCGATTCTGAGGGCTATTTTGAAGTCGATATCATTATGCCCTACCGCCTGCTGCCCCCCAGCGCTACTGATCCCTTCTACGTTTGGGTGGTCTTCGGCGAGCAAACAGCCGATATGGGTGCAGCCCACCTGAGCGACGACTTCAAACTCGTTGTCGAAAAAATGATCGAGACCATCTTCATCGGTATGATGGCAACTTTCTTTGGTGTGATACTGGCTGTGCCAGTGAGTTTCTTCGCCGCCCGCAACCTGATGTCGGCATCGCCGATCACGCTGGTGGTGTACTATCTGGTGCGCGGCGTACTCAATATTATCCGCTCCATCGAGCCGATCATCTGGGCGATCATCGCTGTGATCGTGGTCGGGCTTGGCCCCTTTGCCGGTATTCTGGCATTAGTCTTCCACTCCATCGCAGCGTTGGGCAAGCTTTATTCCGAAGCCATCGAATCGATCGATCCCGGCCCTATCGAGGCCATTCAAGCCACCGGAGCCACATGGCTGCAAACGGTGGTCTACGCGGTCGTTCCGCAAATCGTGCCGCCCTTCGTTTCCTTCACCATCTATCGCTGGGACATCAATGTGCGCATGTCCACCATCATCGGTCTGGTCGGCGGCGGCGGTATCGGCTTCTTGCTGGTGCAATATATCCGCATCCTCGACTACCGTTCCGCGGGCATGGCCGTGTGGTTCATTGCCATCACCGTTGCCATTCTCGACTATGTCAGCGCAGAAATTCGGGCTCGCTTCGTGTAAATTTGCAGTTTTCTAAAAAAAAGTAAGCTTTCACAACAGGGGCGGGTCTGAGACCCGCCCCTATACGTTTTAACCATGCAAAGGTAAAATCTCCCCGTGTTCACGAAAATCTTCAAAATCATGTTGATTACTATCTTTATCGCCATCGCAGCCGGAATAACCGCGCTGATCGTCCCTCGGGCGATTACCGCGCTATATGCGCTGCGGCGGACCGCGTCGGTGGGGCAAATCCAACCCCAAAGAGTAGCCATCGTTTTTGGAGCTGGTCTGTGGCGAGATGGTTCCCCAACCCCGGTGCTGCGCGACCGTGTAGAAACCGCGGCGGAACTATACTTCAATGGCAAAGTCGAAAAATTGCTCATGAGTGGCGATAACCGCGTAGTGGAGTATAACGAACCCGCTGCCATGCGCGACTACGCTCTAGAATTAGGCATCCCCGATGAAGATATTGTGCTCGATTATGCGGGTCGGCGCACCTATGATACCTGTTACCGTGCCAGCGCTATCTTTGAAATCGATTCAGCCATTCTGGTGACGCAGAGTTTTCATTTACCGCGCGCCCTGTACCTGTGCAATATGCTGGGCGTAGACGCTACCGGCACCCCCGCTGATCTGCGCACCTATCGCCGCCGCTCATTGGCTTACTGGCATACCCGTGAAACCATCGCCACACTGGTTGCCCTGTGGGATGTGCATATCCTGCGCCCTTTGCCGGTACTCGGCAACCCGGAGCCAATTTTCACCGAGAACAGCACAAATCCGATAATTAGCAATTAGCCAAACCTCCGAGATTTAGCTTGTTTCATAGTGCAAAAACAATGTGCCAAAGCAAACTACATAACACTGTAAGCATCTAAAAAATCTCGGAGGTCATAAGGGAGAATAAATTCATGCAACGAGAAGAAGCCCTTGCGATTGTACGTGAATTCGTTAAAAATGAAAATCTGGTGCGCCACATGCTGGCCGTCGAGGCTGCCATGCGCTTCTACGCCCGCAAATTTGGCGAAGATGAAGAACTGTGGGCCGTGACCGGTCTGCTGCACGATTACGACTGGGAAATCCACCCCACACTCGACAAGCACCCCCAGGTCGGGATTGCGCTGCTGAGAGCGCGCGGCGTCTCTGATAATATTTTACAAGCCATTCTCAGCCACGCCGAACATACCGGTGTGCCGCGTACCACCACAATGGAAAAAGCCCTTTTCGCCTGCGACGAAATCACCGGCCTGATCACCGCCGCGGCGTTGGTGCGGCCTTCACGCTCATTGGACGATCTGACCGTCAAATCCGTCAAGAAAAAATGGAAGGATAAAGCCTTTGCCGCGGGGGTCAACCGCAACGAAGTTGCTCAGGGAGCCGAAGAATTCGGCATTGAACTCTGGGAGCATGTCGCCAACGTCATCGAGGCTATGCGGCCAATCGGCCCCGACCTGGGGTTAGAACGGCTTCCGTAACAACTACCGCGACCCGGATACCCCTCCAGCGTATATCACTTCAATTGAAAACAAATCAACCTGGAGGTTATTCCATGCAAAAAAAATCACTTCTGGCAGTTCTCACTGCGCTCACCCTGGCAACGCTCGCCTGCGGTGTCAACTTCAATCTCCCGATCACCACGGATATTAAAACCGGGCCCACAACCATCAAAGAAATCCGCGTGCCGCGGCCCAGTACTACTAAAGAGACCAGCGAAATAACTCTGACATTTGGCGCCGGAGAACTGTCACTGGCCCCGGGGGCAAAAAATAACCTCATCGAAGGCACGGCCACCTTCAACGTCCCCGACCTGAGGCCAAACATCAGCACGCGGGGCAATCGCGTTGAAATCTCCAACGGAAGCCTGGAGATCAATGGCATCCCTAATTTTCAAGAGCGGGTCAAAAACGAATGGGATTTTCAACTTAGCGATGATCCGATTGATCTTGCCATCCAGGCCGGGGCCTATGTAGGCAGCTATGAATTCGGCGGGCTCAACTTACAAAACCTGCACATCACGGATGGCGCGGCCGAAGCACATTTGAATTTCGCGGAACCCAATCAGAGCGTGATGACCACCTTGCGTTACGAGACCGGTGCATCGAATCTTGCATTGAGCAACTTGGCAAATGCCAACTTTGAAACAATGATTTTCCAGGGCGGCGCGGGAAGTTATGACCTCGATTTTTCCGGCGAACTCCAGCAGGATTGTACTGTTTTCATCAAAGCTGGATTGAGTACTATCACCATTTCGGTGCCAGAAGGCACGCAAGTTTCTTTGCGCACCGAGGGCGGTCTTTCAAATACCAGCACCCGCGGCGATGCATGGGAGGCTCAGGGCAATGAATATTCCATGCCTGGCGAGGGGCCGTTGCTGACGATCACCGTCGAGATGGGAGCTGGAAATTTGGTGTTGCAAAACCCCTGATACAAAATTAGCCAAAAAGAAAGCGTGTCGGGCAACCCGGCACTCTTTCTTTTTGAACAGATATGCTAAAATCCAGACCATGGATATTCGCGTCGTTTTCATGGGTTCGCCCGATTTCGCCCTACCCCCGCTGAGAGCGCTCCAGCAAGCATACGCCATAGTGGGTGTTGTCACCCAACCCGATCGCCCCGCGGGCCGCGGGCGCACACTCAAAGCGCCGCCCGTGAAAGAACTGGCGCTGTCGTTAGATATTCCCGTCACTCAACCCCAGCGGCTGAATCAGCCCGAGGCAATGGATCAACTACGCGCCTGGAATCCAGACCTGATTGTGGTGGCCGCATTCGGCCAAATTCTACGCCCGGAACTGCTTGAATTGCCGCGCTATGGCTGCCTGAATATCCACGCATCGTTATTGCCCAGGTGGCGCGGCGCGGCCCCGATCAATGCCGCCATCCTGCACGGCGATGCACAAACCGGTATCACGATCATGACAATGGACTCTGGTCTCGATACTGGCCCAATCATCCGCCAGCGCGCCATCCCCATCGAGGCGAATGACACTGCCGGGAGTCTGTTCAGCCGCATGGCCGATCTCGGCGCAGCGCTGCTCATCGATACGCTGCCCAATTATCTCGACGGCCAACTTCCACTCCAGGCACAGGACAAGAGCCTCGCCACCTATGCGCCCATGCTAAAAAGTCAGGATGGGCAACTCGATTTCAACCAACCCGCCGATGCACTGGCCCGCCGAGTGCGCGCATTCAATCCCTGGCCGGGAACATTTCTCATCTGGAATCATCAGCGCATCAAGATTCATCACGCTCATGCCATCAGCGCAACCTCACCCGGGTGCGGGGTGTTATTCACTCATAAAAACCAACCTGCTATCGGCACCGCGGCTGGCAGCCTGGTACTCGATATCGTACAGCCCGCAGGAAAACGCGCCATGCCCGCTGAAACTTTCTTGCGTGGGGCACGCGATTGGGGAACTTAATGACCAACTCAACCCGACAATATGATTTTACCTTTCTACGCCACGGCGAGTCTGTAGGGAACGCCGACGGCTACCACCAGGGGCAGGTTGACTTCCCTCTCACCGAAAAAGGCCGCGCCCAGGCGCAGGCTTTGGCTGCATATTGGCAAGCACACAACCCTGCTTTCGACACAGTAATCGCCAGCCCGCAAAGCCGCGCCCGCGAAACCGCCGAAATCATCACCGCCGCCCTCGGTCTGAGCATCGAACTCGACGAAATCTGGATGGAGCGCGACAACGGCTTGCTCGGCGGCCTGCACCATACCGAGGCTCAGGAAAAATATCCCCAACCCGATTTCATCCCCTTGTATGATCCCATCGGGGGAACAGGCGAAAGCCAATGGGAGCTATATTTGCGCGGCGGTAAAGCTTTTCAGAGCTTGCTTCATCGACCTCCGGCACGCTATCTCGTAATTTCACACGGCGCCATCCTGAACATGGTCGTGCGCGCCATCCTTGGCATCATGCCCCAACCCAACTATATCACCCCGCGCTTCCGCTTTCCGAATACCGCATTTGCTACGTTCACCTTCAATCCCAATTCCCACCTGTGGGTTGTCCACGGTATCAACCAGCGCCCGCATTGGGATGAAGAGGAATATCAACCATGAAAGATTTATCGATTCTTACCCTCGGCGCAGGCGCGATTGGGACGTATATCGGCGGGAGTCTGGCTCTGGCTGGACATCGGGTTACTTTTGTGGAGCGCCCTGAAGTGGCCGAAGATTTACGCGCCCGCGGCCTGAGACTCAAACTCGGAGACGGGGAGCATCACCTCGCGGCCCCGGTGGTGATCGGCTCACTCGATGAGGCGCTGGCCTCGGGGAAGTACGATATCGCCATCTTCGCCCTCAAGTCCTACCATACGCCCGCGTTCATCGACTCGCTCTCTACGCATCATGGAACACTCCCCCCTATCCTCTGCCTTTCCAACGGAGTTGATAACGAGTTGGCTCTGGCCGAAAAACTTGGCCGCGAAAAAGTCATCGCCGGAACGGTAACCACGGCTATCGGGCGCAATGCCGCTGGCGATATTACCCTGGAAAAATTGCGCGGCCTGGGCATCGCCAATGAACATCCGCTGGCAGGCGAACTTGCTCAGGCAATGACGGATGCCGGGCTGAATGCCCAGCTTTTCGAACGCGCCGCGGATATGAAATGGTCAAAGATGCTCACCAATTTGATCGCCAACGCCAGCGCCGCCATTCTGGATATGACACCTGCGGAAATCTTCGCTCATCCAGGCATTTTTGCCATCGAGATGGCGCAATTGCGCGAGGCCTTGCGGGTGATGCGCGCTCAGGGCATCCGAGTGGTAGATTTACCCGGCACACCCGTGCGGGCGCTGGCATTTGCCGTGCGCTGGCTACCCATGATAATTTCTCGCCCCTTGCTCGCCAAAGCCGTTGGCGGCGGGCGCGGCGGCAAGATGCCATCTTTTCATATTGATCTGCACAGCGGCAGCGGCAAGAGCGAAGTCGAGTATCTCAACGGAGCCGTCGCGCGTGCCGGAGCGCAGCAAGGCATCCCCACCCCGGTCAATCAATTGCTCAACGATACCCTAATTGCGCTAACCCGCGGCGAAATGCCGCTTGACGCGTATCGCAAGCAGCCGGAGAAATTGCTCTAAAAAGAGACGGGGGTATTTCAATACAGAAATATATTGCCGCTTTCTGAATATCATTTTGAGCCAGCGACGAGAAATCCCTGAGATTTAGCTCGAAATTGTACCAATGCCGGGTAAATATTCACATCGTCTCAGAGATTCCTCCCTGTGGTCGGAATGACAGGTTTCTATTAGCTCGATGATTTATTTGCCAGTTTGGAATCATAAAACTCGGTTTCACCTGTCGCAAATCATCAGGTAAAACCGAGTTTTTCGTGTTAAATATCGATTGCTATTCAATCACACCATAAAATAGCGGTAGCGGTTCTACGGGAACATCGCTCCAGGTGTGCGCGTCTAGCAAGCTTTGGCGCGCTTCTGCCAGAATACCCTCGTCATCAGCATGCAGCGTGAAGAGCGGGCTGCCAATTTCAAGATAATCGCCAACATTGCAGTGAATTTCGATCCCAACAGCATGATCGACGGGATCACCCTTTTTCGCCCGGCCAGCTCCCAGGATTACTGCGGTTTCGCCCACCACACGGGCATGAATTCCAGCTACATATCCGCTGCGCGGCGCGGGAACTATCTCGATGAATTTGGCTTTGGGGAGTAATTCGGGGTTATCGACATACGCTATGTCGCCATGTTGCGCGATCACGAGTTGGCGGAAACGCTTCCAGGCGCGGCCATCGGCTAAAGCCTCCCCCGCTAATTTTGCAGCATCCGCTTTGTTGGCAGCAATCCCCCCCAAAGTAAGCATGTGCGCAGCCACTTCCATACAATGCGTTTTAAAATCCGCTGGGCCACCACCCTGCAGGGTTTCGATCGCTTCCTTGACTTCCAGCGCATTTCCCACCGCGCACCCGAGGGGCTGGTTCATATCCGAGATCAGCGCCACGGCTTTGCGTCCGGCCAGATGGGCAATATCCACCATCAACTGCGCCAGCGTATGCGCGTCTGCCTGAGTCTGCATGAAGGCTCCCAGCCCCACTTTGACATCCAGAACAATGGCGTGCGCCCCCCCGGCGATTTTCTTGCTCATTACGGAGGATGCGATTAACGGAATCGACTGAACGGTTCCGGTGACATCGCGCAAGGCATAGAGTTTGCCATCGGCGGGGGCAAGGTCTGCGGTTTGCCCGGCCAGAACCAGGCCAACTGTATCCAGTTGATGCAAGAATTCTTCGGTGGTCAGATTTACGCGGAATCCGGGAATCGATTCGATTTTATCGAGGGTGCCACCGCTAAAACCAAGCCCGCGCCCCGACATTTTGCCAACCGGCAGGCCACACGCAGAAACCAGCGGCTCTACGACAAGGGTGGTTTTATCGCCCACCCCACCCGTAGAATGTTTGTCGACGGCTACAGGCACAACTTGTGAAAGATTGATGGTTTCGCCCGAAGCGACAATTGCTAGCGTTAGATCGGTGGTTTCTTGTGGGGTCATTCCATTGAGCAAGACAGCCATTGCCCAGGCCGCGGCCTGATAGTCGGGGATATTGCCCGTGGCGTAGTTCTGCACAAAATATTCAATTTCGGCCTGCGTGAGTTCGTGCTTATCACGTTTTTTTTCTATGATTTCTACAGCTCGCATAAGTACTCCAAAGCTTCTGTGTGAGATCTGCGGCACTAGAAATTTCACCGCAAAGCGAAAATTTATGCCAATGCTGGAAAATCTTCACGTCTCGCCACGGGGATGCCTCCCTACTACAGTCGGAATGACGAATATCTATTCGCATTAAAATTATAACCCATAGATCGATGCTATAGGGTACTCAAGTCCTACGTTCGTTGAATACACCTGCTACGCCCAAAAGCACCAGCGCTGCGCCTGCAATCGTCCAAGGCGTAATCGTTTCGCCCAAGATCAGCCAACCCAAGAAAACCGCAATAACGGGGTTGACATACGGATAGGTCATGACGATAGATGTAGGCAATAATTGAACGGCGCGCACATAGGCCGTAAATGCAAAGAGTGACCCTACCACTATCAAATAGCTCACCGCCCACCAGGCTTGAGGATTTGGATTAGGCAGCGACTCTCCACTAACGAGAAACAGCAGAACGAAACCCAGGCTACCAAAAAGCTGCTGATAGCCAGAACTGATGGAGGGTTTCACTCCAACCGGACGGCGACTTTGTAAAATGGTTCCCATGCCCCAACTAAACCCGGCAAGGAGCAAACCCAAAATGGCAAAGAGATCGGCCTGAACACCCTGTGAAAGCACCGGCCAACTGAGTACCGCAATTCCGGAGAAACCGATCATCAAAGAACCGACCAGCCGCCAGGTGGGTAAACGTCGATCTAGAAATGCTTCAACTATGGCGACCCAAATGGGTGTAGCGGCAATGATCAGTGCTGCCAGGCCTGAATCGGCGCGCTGCTCAGACCAGTTGACCATGCCATTTCCGCCCGCCCATAACAACAAACCAGAGGCAAACAGGGTGATGAACTCTTGCCGTGTTAGCCGCAGGCGAGATTTTGCCAGACGCGCCCACCCCAACAAGATGATCCCGGCGATGAAAACACGCATCAACCCCATAGCAAACGGCGGAAAACCCGAACCTTCTCGCACAGCTACACGAATTGCCAGATACGTGCTGCCCCATACGATATAAACCACGAACAGATTCAACAAGCCTTGCCAGGTGATTTGTTTTTCAGTTGTCATAATTCTTCTCGATGCCAGCGGATGCAAAAACCCTGCGACCATTACTGCGGCTACGATGCACCAAATATACACCCGTAATCACAGCTGCACCACCGAAAATTTGCCAAGAATTCAGGTTTTCACCGAATAATGGCCAGGCAATCACAGCGGTTAGCACAGGTTGTCCAAGCAACGTGGACGAAATGATCGACGCGGGCAAAAAACCCTGCGCATAATTAATCGCCAGCCAACCCCCCACCTGCACCAGCAAACCAATACCCAAAAACATGGCATAGGTCAACGAATCGTAACCGGTTAGTGTGCGCCCCAGAATGAGATTGACGAATAACAATAAAATCATTGAACTCGCCGTCGAGATCCAGAAATAGGACAGCGTTCGCATACCTGCGCGGGCGCGCTGTGTGGTCAGATAATAAGCCCCATAAAAAACACCCGATCCCAACCCCAGTAAACTCCCCATGCCAATATTACTCGCCTTCGAGAAATCTTGCCCCAAAATAATCGCCGCGCCAATGATCGCGACCAGCAGCCCCATCCAAAAACGCACCCCTTGACGTTCTCGAAAAAATAAAAAAGCGCCCAGCCCAACCCACAGGGGGGCAATATTCGCCATCAGTGTAGGGATCGTGGCGCCACTCATCACAATACCGCTCGTCCACAGAACCAGATCACTACCAAAGAAAACACCACCCAAAATCGCCAGCCAAATACTGTGGCGGGCGGGGCGGATAGATGCGCCACTACGGAATTGATTCGCAAATGGAATCACCATCACGAGAGAACCAATCGTCATTCGATAGAAAGCAGTTACTGTACCAGGAGCATTGGCGCCGCGCACAAATATGGCCGAAAAACCCAGGCTAAGCAAACCAAAACCCAACGCCAGATAGGCGCGGGTCGTTTGTGATAAACCAGAAAATATTTTTGGCAATTGATTCTCCAGGCAAAGCATAGAAACGGACCCACAGCATCCGCGAAAATAAAAGTTACGAAGGCGCAATTATAGTACAAAACCCACGCACCCTACTTGTCAGTTCCTCACTGCTCATCTATACTTGCACCATGCAAACGCAAACCACAGACCACCCCCCTGCCGCCCTGCGTGTAGGGATTGACATCGGTGGGACGTTTACCGACTTTGTCATCTTCAATCCGCACAATGGAGAAATTACGACCTTCAAGCTGCCCTCCACAACACATGACCCGGCGCACGCGGTGCTGGAGGGGTTTGAGCGAATCAGTAAACAGTTGCCAGTGGACAACAATCCGTCCGGACTGGCTCATGGCAACGTCCCATGGATAACGATCATCCACGGTTCAACGGTAGCCACAAATGCCTTGCTGGAACGCAAAGGCTCATCCGCAGCGTTGATTACCACGCGCGGCTTCAAGGATGTGCTCCAAATCGGACGGCAGAATCGGCCTGAATTATATAATTTTGCCAGCCAACCGATGGAACCACTCATCCCGGCAGAATTACGCCTGGAAGTGGACGAACGCGTGGATCGTTTTGGGCGCGTGTTGACAGCGTTGGATGAGGCACAGATTGACGAAATTGTAGAAAAGCTAAAAAAATTACGGATAGCGGATGGCGGATGGCGATCTGCGGTTGAATCCATTGCCGTCTGCCTGCTTTTCTCATTTGCAAATCCCGAACACGAGCAACGCATCGCCAAAAAACTGCGCGGGGCCGGATTCTTCGTCTCGGCCTCGCATGAAATCTTGCCCGAATACCGCGAATATGAGCGCACAAGCACCACGGTGGTGAATGCCTATGTCACGCCGGTGCTGGATCGGTATCTGAAGCGGTTGGAAGAGGAAGTTAAACAATTCGGCGCTTCAACGAGTCAACGGGCGCGTCTTCAGGTGATGCAATCCAACGGGGGTAGTATCAGCGTGAGTGAGGCCCGCAAAGCCGGGGTGCGTTGCGTACTCTCTGGCCCGGCGGGAGGCGTGGTGGGAGCGGAGTTTGTGGGGGAAATCGTAAATCAGCGATTCGACCAATCCACGAGACTGCAACTATTAACCTTCGATATGGGCGGCACATCCACCGATGTAGCCCTGATCGACGGCAAACCCCAAATCACCACCGATGCCAACGTCGGCGGACACCCGATTGGCATCCCGCTGCTCGACATCCACACCATTGGCGCGGGCGGCGGCTCGATTGCCAGCGTGGACGCGGGCGGCGCGCTGCGCGTCGGCCCAGAGAGTGCAGGGGCAGACCCTGGCCCGGCGTGTTATGGTAAAGCAGCGATCAGCTACCCGCCAGCAACCGTCACCGATGCCAACCTGTTCCTCGGCCGTATTCCCGCCGATTATTTTCTGGGCGGCGAGATGGCAGTCTACCCAAAACTTGCCGAAGAAGCCATCGCGCATATTGGGAATCAACTCGGCCTTAAACCCATCGAAACCGCGCTGGGCATCATCGAAATTGCCAACGCCCACATGGAGCGCGCCCTGCGGGTCATTTCCATCGAGCGCGGCCACGATCCGCGCGATTTTCCCCTGCTCTCGTTTGGCGGCGCGGGCGGGCTGCACGCTGCCGATCTGGCGCGACGGTTGAAAATCCCCCGCGTGTTGATCTCGCCCTACGCGGCTACTTTCTCTGCTTTTGGCATGTTGGCCGCGGATACGATAAAAGATTACACCCAAACAGTAATGCTGCCAGGAGATAGCTCCTACGAAGCGATCGCTGCCGGTATGAATTCTCTGCTCGAACAGGGGCGGCGGGACTTAACCCGCGAGGGATTCAGTTTAACAGATATTCATCTGCACCCGGCGCTGGATATGCGCTATCGCGGTCAGTCCTACGAGCTAAGCATTCCCTTCGAGCAAGATTTCATTGGCCGATTTCATGAAGCCCACCAACATTATTACGGCTATGCGCGGCATGGCGCAGAAATCGAGATCGTTAATTTGCGCCTCCAGGCTGTGGGGTCGGTACCCTCCCCAAAACTCGCCGAACAACCCGAAAGGAGTCCCGCTTGCGCCGCGGCCATCATCGACACACGCCCGGTTGTTTTTCCATCAGGCGCGCTCAACACGCCACTCTACCGCGGAGAATCCCTGGCCTGCGGCAATCAAATCGAAGGGCCAGCCATCATCGTTCGGAGCGACACGACGATCTTGCTGAACGAACAAGATCAGGCGCGCATAGACCATTTTGGTAATCTCGTAATTGAAATTCATGTATAGAGGCAGCTATGACCCGATGGCTTGAGTGGCTCCAAAACAGAGTGTATATTTCGCCCGAGATGGGTTGGCAAATCTTCGAATCGCTGATTGTACTGATCGCGATTTGGTTGCTAAGGCAAATGGTCTTACGGATCGCCTACCGCCGAAGCGAGGAACTCAAAGCGCGCTATAACTGGCGGCGGAGCAGCGCTTATCTGGCTTCGTTCATTGCTGTACTTTTGATTGCCTCATTATGGCTGACACGCACCGATCAAATTATCACCTATTTGGGCTTGCTTTCTGCCGGGTTAGCAATTGCCCTCAAAGACCCTTTGAGCAATCTGGTTGGCTGGGGCTATATTCTCTGGCGGCGGCCCTTCTCGATGGGCGACCGCATCCAGATTGGTACGCACGCAGGCGATGTGATTGACATCAATGTGTTTAAATTTGTGATGATGGAAATTGGTAATTGGGTCGATGCCGACCAAAGTACCGGGCGGATTTTACACATTCCCAACAGCCAGGTGTTTCTGGAACCGATTGCCAACTACACCGAAGAGTTTAATTTCATTTGGGACGAGATTCCAATTACTCTGACTTTCGAAAGTGACTGGCAGGCTGCCAAAACCCTGCTGGGCGAGTTGGCCGCACAACTTAGCGCGCCAGAAGATGAAGTCGCCGCAGAAATGAAAAAGCAACAACGCCATAAGTATTATTACTACTACACGTATTTGACCCCCACGGTATACACTTCGCTGAAAGACAACGGCGTTTGCCTGACGATTCGCTATCTGTGCCAGACACGCCAGCGCCGGATTGTGGAACAAGCGTTTATTGAAGAAGTGTTAAGCGCTTTTGCGCTCCGAGACGATATTCAATTGGCCTACTCAACCCTGCGGAATATTGTAGAGCTTTCAGGACAAAATCCAAATTAGTACTATAATCAGGCACATGGCAAAAGAATCGCAACGTCATTTTTCCTATTAAAATTAGTTTGGAGGTAGAAGCAATTGTGTCATTCATAGCATCTGGTGCAAAACGTTTATTCAAGCGCAACAAAAACCTGCAATTATTTTCGTGGCTAGCAGTCTGTCGGAGAGACAAGTACTTTGACAACATGAATAGCCCTACA